>WRLS01000049.1 GCA_009776345.1 Oscillospiraceae bacterium
CCGCCAAGGCGGCGTTGACCTTGTTGCATAGTCAGTCGCACACCTTTGGTGTGCCCGTGGGCAAAGCCCACGGTTTCAAAACGGTAAACCGTTTTGAAATTGACTGACTATATTCTGTTTAGCCCGGAGGCCAGCCTAAACCGCGCCCCGCAAGGCAGTGGAAATGGATATGCGCGACAGACTGCCCGCCATCCTCGCCGCAGTTATTGACAATGCGGTAGCCGTTTGTTATCCCCTGCCCGCGCATGATTTGCGGTATCTTCGCGAAAATATATCCGATTGCCGCACAGTTTTCCGCCGTGATATCATCCGCGCCGGAAATATGCTCTTTCGGCACCACAAGGAAATGCACGGGGGCTTGCGGGGATGTATCCCGGAAGGCTAAAATCTTGTCATCTTCGTAAAGCTTTTGGGACGGTATCTCGCCGCTGATTATTTTGCAGAAAATGCAGTTGTCCATATTTGAAGCTCCTTGTCATATTCTTGGCAATGTAGGGCGGGGGCAGATAGAGATTAGTAATTAGAAATTAGTAATTAGTAAGGGAAGAAAACACAAGTTTCGCTGTTTGCGTAGGGGACGCACACCGGGCGTCCCGAAAAACCGAACTGAACCATATAGAGCGGGACGCGCAGGGGCGCGTCCCCTACTCATAACACATTTATTATCGGCGTACCCGTCATCTCCCGCGGTTGCGGCAAGCCAAGCAGTTTCAGCATCGTCGGCGCAAGCCCGGCAAGGCAGCCTTCCCCGTCCGGCAGAAGCTTTACATCCCCTGCGCCTATAACAATCAGCGGAGCGGGGTTTGTTGTATGCGCGGTGAAGGGGGAGCCGTCCGGCTCGTACATTTGGTCGGCGTTGCCGTGGTCGGCGGTTACTAGCATTACACCGCCCATTTCCGTGATTTTCGCGGCGATTTTCCCCAGGCACTCATCCACCGCCTCCACAGCCTTGACCGCGGCGGCGAAATCCCCCGTATGGCCGACCATGTCGCAGTTTGCGTAGTTGCAGATGATAACGTCATACTTTCCGCCGTCAAGCCTTTTGAGCAGCTCATCTGTGACCTCGTACGCGCTCATCTCCGGCTTAAGGTCATAGGTCGCGACCTTCGGTGAAGGGATCAGCGCTCGGTCCTCGCCGTCATAGGGCGCTTCGACCCCGCCGTTGAAGAAGAAGGTCACGTGCGCGTATTTTTCGGTTTCGGCTATACGGAGCTGCTTTAAGCCCTTGGCCGCAATATACTCCCCGAAAGTATTTGAAAGTTTTACAGGTGTAAACGCCACATAAACATTTGGCATGGCGGCGTCGTACAAAGTCATGCAGACATAGTGCAGGGGAAAATATGATTTGCGTTTAAAGCCGTCAAAATCGGGGTCAACAAAAGTGCGCGTAATTTCCCGCGCGCGGTCGGGGCGGAAGTTGAAAAAGATGATGGCATCGTTTTCCTTCACGCCCACGCCTTGGATGCAGACAGTCGGCACGGTAAATTCATCGGTGATGCCATTGTCGTAGGATTTTTGCATAACGCCAAGCACATCGGCATCGATATCCCCCTCCCCATGGACAATGGCGTTATAGGCGCGCTCGACGCGGTCCCAGCGGTTGTCGCGGTCCATGGCGTAGTAGCGCCCGATAATCGTGGCAATTTTCCCCGTTCCGATTTCCCGCAGCTTTTCATGAAGCTCCCGGATGTAGTCTTTCCCGGAAGTTGGCGGGACGTCGCGGCCGTCCATAAGGCAGTGGACAAATACATCTCGCACGCCTTTTTTCCCGGCAAGCTCAAGTATCGCGTAAAGATGCGTGTTGTGGGAGTGTACGCCGCCGTCGGACAGCAAGCCCGCCAAATGCAACGCAGTGCCGTGCTTTACGCAGTGATCCATTGCGGCGTTTAGGGTTTCATTGCTGAAGAAGTCCCCGTCCGCGATAGATTTTGTGATCCTTGTAAGCTCCTGGTAGACAATCCTGCCTGCACCGATATTGGTGTGGCCTACCTCGGAGTTGCCCATCTGCCCCTCCGGCAGGCCTACATCCATACCGGAAGCGCCGATCTGTGTGTTTGGATATTCGTCGAAAAAGCGGTCAAGGTTCGGAGTTTTTGCCGCTTTAATCGCGTTGCCGTAATCGTTGGGGTTCTCGCCGTAGCCGTCCAGTATAATAAGTGCCAGCGGTTTTTTCATGGGATGACGTCCTCCCTATTTCTAAAGGCTCTTCAAAAAGTCAATGCAAATTTGCGATTCGGTCAAACCATCGGGGGTAAGCGTTTCGCTTTCCACCACCATCGGGATTCCAAGCTCGGCGGCTTTTGCGTAAACCTCTTTTACCGGCGCCGTGCCTTTGCCCAGCGGCATACCCTTGCGGTCGGTAAAGCCGTCTTTGATGTGTATGAAAACCAGCCTATCTCGCAGCTTCTCCATCAGCTCAACCGGGCATTTCCCGGCGGCATATGCCCAGAATGTGTCAAGCTCCAAGGCTATTTCACTGCGCTCCACAAGCTGGTCGTAAACTACCGAGCCATCGGCGTTGGGCTTAAACTCCCAGTCATGGTTATGGTAAGCAAGCGTTATGCCCTGCGCCTTCAGCTTAGGGGCGATTTCGCTCACCTGCGCGATGAATGTATCAATTTTTGCTTGGTCACTGAGGTCGTGCGAGGGGATGATATAAAAGCGGTTGCCGATCGCCTTGTGATATTCCAGCGTGGCGTCCCAGTCATCAAAAAGGTCGCTGAGCCTTGAGTGCGTGCCGGATACAGAAAGCCCCAGCTCTTTCAGCCAAGCTGCGATATCCCCTGCGGGGATCCCGAAAAAGCCCGCGAATTCGGCGGATGTATAGCCCATCGCCGCCAATTTTTCCAGCGCGCCCTTCATGTCTGTTTGTGTAATGTCCCTTACGCTGTACATTTGTATCCCGATTTTCATTTAATTTTCCCTCCGATATGTAATATGATACCTAAACTATACCATAAATTGGCGGTGGAATGCAATAGAGGAAGTATCTATTGTAATCACATACAGAATATGCTAAAATTAAAAAAAAACAGAGGAGGAAGAAAATGAAAAATCCAATAAATTTAGACGGCTTTATTCAAATTGCCATTGTTGTGGACGATGTTGAAAAAGCGGCGAAGGCATGGGCAAAGCTTTTTGGTGTCCCCGTACCGGAGATTATGGACCACTCGCAGGACGGCAACCCTAATGTTACATACAGGGGGAAGACCGCAAAGTACGGGCTTAAAATGGCGGTTATCCCTGTGGGGAATTTCGTCATAGAGCTGACGGAGCCGGGCGGAGGCGAAAGCACCTTTCGCGAATTCATCGACAAGCATGGGTGCGGTGTCCACCACCTGGGCTTTGAAGTCGGCGAGCGGCGGGATGCCATCATCGCCGAGCTTGAGGCGGACGGTATTGATATGCGCCAGATCGGGTTTTATCCCGGCAGCAGCTGGACGATTGTAGACAGTGAGGATGCCTTAGGCGTGAATTTGAACATCAAGCCAAAGGCGTAAAGGCAACTTGAATATGTTAGCTCCCCCGCTTTTTTAACCGGCGGGGGAGTTTTGTTTTATTTTTTCGAGAAATTGTAATACCGTATAGCACGGTTGCGGCTTCGCCGCAACAACGGATATTGCATCGTAGGGTCGGGCTTCTATGCCCGACCGTCAAAAGTGAATCGAACATCCGCGGTCGGGCATGGAAGCCCGACCCTACATCCCTTCCTAAAACCTCAATCCTCAAACCTAAATCCTGCCGCAAGGCTACTTCTCCGCGATATTTTCCCCCACAAGCTTGCCTATCAAATCCGCGAACAGCTTATCGCGGTTTACATGGTACACATAGCGGATGAAATGGCGGCGCGGGTCGCGGGCGTAGTGGTGGTCATATTCGGGGATGGGGCTGTGTTCCAATCTGTCTAAGAGGAAATCCCCGTCCAGCAGCCAGGCGATTGCCGTAACATCCCAAATCACCCGCGACCAGGATTTTACGCCGCTTTCCCGCAGGCCTTCTTCACAGGTATACTGCGCAAGGTAATCGCAAAGCTTATTTTTGCCCTTCAGCCAATATTCCAGCTCAGGCCCGCTTACGGTAAACGCGGAAACCACGCCCGCGCACGGAAGCTGTACCAGCGGCACGCCGCAGCCGAATATGACCCGCGCGGCGGCTACGTCCTGGCGGCAGTTGAATTCGCGGTTGTCATGCCATTCGAGGGAGTTGCCGCCCAGCCATACAACAACGATATTTTCTATGATGGCGGGGTTTATCAGGATCGCGGAGGCGACATTCGTGATTGCCCCGATCGCCGCGACATAAAGCGGGTTTTCGCCTGTGTACCGCATTGCAAGCGCGGCGAGATGCTCCGCCGCAGGGGATATGACAGGCTGTGTTTCAGACTCAAGATACCGATCGGAGCCTTTGAATACGTTTTCCATAAGCCCATCCTCCCCCATCAGTGAGAGGATTTTATGTATTTCCCGGTAACTTTTTTCCATGCCATCCGCCGGGCCGGAGGATTTGCTGTTAAAAAACGGGGCGGCGTAAACCGCCTTGACATTTAGTTTTTCGCAGGAGCGCACCATGTATGCCAGCGCGAATTGGTCGTCAATTTCGTTGTAGGTATCGGTATCCAGCACAACATCGATTTTCCCGGCAGGGCGGGACAGGCGGGAAAGCAGCTTTTGCGTATCCATATATATCCTCCAATGTGTTTTTTAACATAATAGCACAGAACGGGGGAGCGGGCAAGCGCGGATAGAGATTAGAAACTTAATCTTTTTATAAAAAAACTCGCCCTTGTTTACGGATAACCGGGGCGGTATACTAAATATGGCGGCCGCCGAATAAATTTAGGAGTGTGAACATAATGACTGCTCAATCAAAAAAGCTCATGCAGTGGGCGATAAACAAAATAAAGACAGAATACCCCGATGACGTTGCGCTGCTTGTCGCGGTTGAGGGCGCGTCCGTAAACGGCGACGGCCATGGGGAACCGTTCGACTACTTTGTCCCCGCAACAGACCGCGGCAATCAGTTGTCCCAAACCTTCATCATCGGCGATGTAGGCAACGACCTCTACCCGCGCTCGTGGGAGCGCTGTGAGCGCACTGCAAACCTTGACGACCCCGCAGCCATTTGCCTGGGGAAAGCAAAGATCCTGTACGCGCGCTCAAAAGAGGATGAAGAGAGGTTTGAGGCGATCCGCCAAAAGCTGTTCGACAATTTGGCGGACCCTGTTTTCGTTTACAAAAAGGCCCTTGAAAACCTTGATGTCGCAATGGATATGTACCGCACGATGATGTTTGAGGAAAGGCTCTGGAAAGTACGCTGCCTGGCGGGGTTTGTCCACCATTTCCTTTTTACGTCCGTCGCCTGCCTCAACGGGGATTATTGGAAGGATTGGCATTTCGGCGCGCTTGCGGCGATTGCGCAGTGGGAGGGGCTGCCCGAACGCTTCGGCGAGTATTACTGCGCGGTTATGGAAGCTTCGACAGTCAGCGAGCTTAGAAATATCGCGCATCTTCTTATAGCATCGGCGCGGCAGTTTATCGCCCGGTATAAGCCAGAAAGCACGGTCCCCGCAGGGGAACCGGATTACCGCTGGCTTGCCGCTTGGTACCAGGAGCTTCGCACAACCTGGAACAGGCTGTATTATTTCTGCGAGCAGCAAAACAGCGACGCCGCGTTTATTGACGCTTGCAATTTGCAAAATGAGCTTAGCATAATCGCGGATGAGTTTGCGCTTGGCGAGCTTGATTTGCTGGGGGCTTTTGATGTACACGGCCTGCGGCTGTTATCCGCCCGCGCCTGTGAGCTTGAAAAAACAGTCGTCCGCGCCATAGAAGAAAAGGGCGTGAAAATTAAGCGTTATGCTACAACCGAAGAGTTTCTAGCCGCAAATCTATAAGGGAAGAAGCAATAAGTTTTTGTCCCAAGAAAAAGTGCAGGCTACAAAGGCAAGTATGCACATAACGAAAGCAAGGAGCGACGCCCGGAAGCGCCCGCGCACGTAATAACAGCGGAAAAAGTCTTTGATTTCTTTTATTCCAAATACCTTTTTTCGCGTTCGAGACCTGGAGCGGCTTCGCCAGGATTAAGGTTTTAGGATTTAGGATTTAGGAAGGGAAGGAATTTGTCGCACCGTCCCTTACTAATTTCTAATTCCTATTTTCTAATTTCTACTTGCCCCCGCGGCTTGAGCGGGTGAGCTGTGCGAAACTGCAACGAGGAATAAGCATATTGTAGGCACAGAACTTACCCAACTGCGAATAATGACATTACACGAGAGAAGGCGAGGCGTATGAAATACAGGAACGCTTCCGAGATACTGCCGGACGATTTACTGCGGGAGCTTCAAAAATACGCGCCCGGCGAAATACTTTATGTCCCCGCCGGCAAGGACAGGAAAAAATGGGGCGCGGGTACGGGGGCGCGGCATTTTTACGACGAGAGGAACGCGGAGATAAGGCACAAATATTTTAAGCACAGGGAACCTATAAGCTCCCTCTGCGATGAATACGGGCTTTCCGACGAAACTGTCCGCAAGATATTATACCGAGTCTGAAATTACTTCATCCCCGCCCCGAAATTTCTCCCGCAGAGTATTTGCCAGCTCCATCACAGCCAACTTCGGCTTGTAGCGCGGGTTTGTCCCGATTTCCCTGATCTGCCCCTCAAGCGGCAGGCGCTCGCCCATTGCGGCGGGGATACACATCGGCGGGTACATTACGCACCACCAGTTTTCGCCGCCGCCCTCCCCGATTGTAAGCCTTACTGCGTTGTAACGCCCCGCAGGCACGGTGATGTCGTCATATCGGCGAGTGGGGAAAAACATATTTACAAGCTCCGCTTTGACCGGGTAATCGTAACCGTTCGCGCGAATTTCCCGCCGCGCGGCTTCTTCCAGCCGTACAAGCCCGCCCGCCTGCCCTAAATCTTCCGTCTGCGCCAACAGCGCGTCCCGGACCTTTAGCTTCAGCGCCTGATCCTCCTCGCTGTCGGAGTTCGCAAGGACATGAAGGCGGAGCATCTGCGCGCGGATATTGCTGTACTCCTGCTCAAAGCCCGCGTAAGCGTGGAGCATTACGGAAAAAACCAAGAGCGGCAAAAGAATGATATGTATCTTTTTCATAATAAAACCTGCCTTTCCTATTGATAAGGATTGGCAGGTTTTTGCCGTATTATACGATATCGATTAACCCCTCCACGATTTTATCGGTTCCCAGCCTATAGCGGCTTTTAATCGCTTGCTTGAAAAAAGTGATGTATGTCCGGGCAGGGGCTCGCGTATCAGCGGGATGAGGTCGGGGCGGTATGTTTTTATGATATCCATTGTAGGCTCCGTTTTTACCGTGTCGTCGTTTATGCAGTAGTAGCAGCCGAACGGCACGATAGACCGCGCCTGCTCCATCAGCATACAGTGGGCGCTTGCTAAATCCTCACCGGAGGTCCAAGCCATCAGCCATTCATCCCACTCGGCGGTGGGAGCGGTTTCTGCTTTCCAGCGCTTGCGGCATTCGGCGTTCAGTATTACTGCGGGGCGAAGGCTGTAGCAACGCATACCGTACACCCGCGAATATTTTTCCAGCAGGCTTTCTCCGAGAAGCTTTGAAAGCGAATAAGAATCCTCGGCATCGGACGGATGGTCCTCGTCTATCGGCAGGTATTTCAGCTCAAAGGGGCGGTCGGTTATGCGGTAGCCATGCCCCAGCGCACAATTTGAGCCTGTGTTTACAAAAATTTCCACACCGCACCGCCGCGCCGCCTCCAGCATATTGTAAAGCCCGATGATGTTCGTCTGCATACCTATCGGGAAAACGGCGGGGTCGTCGTGGCCTTTAAACGGCGGGATATCGGTGGGGTCAGGCATTGCGGCGGCATTGTGTACAGCGTCAAACCCCATGCCCTTCATCGCGCGCATACAGTCCTCGGCGCTGTTAATATTCCCGCTTACCCACTGCAGGGCGGAAAATTCCGGTAGCGGTTCCCCGGTACCCATCAAAACCACCTCGTGGCCGCGGTTAATCAGCTCGCGCACAAGACCCGGGCCGAAATGCCCGGTAGAACCTGTTACCAATGTTTTCATAAATTTATTCCCCCGGCGTGCTGTAATATTGTACTTTTTCCATATCAGGTTCGATGCCCAGCCCGGGCTTGTCCGGGATATCAAGGAAGCCGTCCTTGATCACAAAAGGCGATTGCGTGATATTGTCCATTAGCGGCGACGGCGTGATATATTCCACCCATTGGGACACGGGCATTGCGGCGCTGACCTGTAAATCGGCGGCAAGCCCGAATGCGGTGTTCCAGCCATGCCCGATGCAGTCAATGCCGTGGTCATACGCGTGCCACGCGATGCGAAGCTGCTCCGTAAGCCCGCCGGCTTTTGTGCAGTCCGGCTGGACGATATCAACCGCGCCGCGTTCAATCCACGGGAAAAAGCTCTGGCGGCGGGTAAGCACTTCGCAGGCGGAAATTTTTACCGGGGAGTGTTCACGCAGTTTTATGTAGCCCTCAATATCATCCGCGCGCAAAGCTTCCTCGTACCACTCCACATTGTATTCGCGCAGCATTTTCGCGGTTTCCAGCGCGCGTTTATAGGTCACGGCGTAAAACGTACCGGAACCGCCCGCGTCTATCATCAGCGCGATATCATCGCCCATAATACGGCGACATTCGGCAACGAGCCTTTCGTCGTTTTTGAGGTCCTTCCTGCCGAATGTCCCCCAACCTAGCTTTATCCCGGTAAAGCCCCTGTCAAGCGCGGCACGGATTTTATTTTCAAGCGAGCCCCTGTCGTCGCTGAATGAAAGGGACGCATATGGGCGAATTTTATCCCGGTAGCGCCCCCCTGCCAACACCGACACGCTCACGCCCAGCCGCTTGCCGAACAGGTCCCACAGCGCGATATCCACGCCGGAGATTACATGGGTTATGCTTCCGCCGCGCCCAAGCCAAAAATGCTGCTGGTGAAGGCGCTCACTGATGCGCGCGGGGGACGTAAGCGGCCCTTCGCTTTTTAGGGCGGGGCCGATCAGCCGCATTGCCGCCGCGGTAATTGCCAACGTGGTGTAGGTGCTGCCGTAGCCCTTCACGCCGTTTTCATCCTCAAGCTCGATCAGCGTGTTGAAGTTTTCGCCGCGCTCGATTGCCCCGCCGTAATCATCCTTGGGATAAAGGGGGTAGTACCGTATTTCTTTGATGCGCATATTTGCCTCCCTGCGTTTTTTTAAAGTATACTATACCACGTCACGGCAGTCAAATAGAAACCGGAAAAGGAAGCCGTAAAAACAAAAAACCGCGCGGTGATTTCGGCGGCACGGTGCCACCCTCTTTAAAAAAGAGGGTAAGGCTACAACAAGATTTATTCTTTCATCAGAAAGCGCAAAGTAATTTTAGGACGTACCCTCTTTTTTAAAGAGGGTGTCTTCAAAGCGTTTACGCTTTGAAGACGGGTGTTTTGCCTTTGGCAGGATTTAGGTTTCAGGATTGAGGATTTAGAAAGGGAAGAAGCTTGCATATTCCATATTTTTCCATTTTAAATTTGTGCTTAAATGATTGCGGTTGTGAATTTTGCCAGCTATATCTGCTTTACGGCGGGATAATATAATAGTGCGGGATTTTTCCGCAGCAGACCAATTTGAGAGGAGTTTTAAAGATGCCTAACTTGACTTCCAAAGAACTCACCGCGATCGAGGATACCCTCGGCGTTGAAGAAAACCTTATAAAAAAATATAAGATGTACGCGCAAAACTGCTCAGACCAGACTATCCGCCAAAAGTGTGAAGAAATCGCCCAACGGCACCAGCACCACTTCAACACTTTGATGAACCATTTGAGCTAGGGGGAAACGGAAATGATGGAAATGAAAAACCAGAGCTACCACGAAAAAGAAATGCTGACCGACCTTCTCGCCAGCCAGAAATTCGTCACAGGCGGCTACAATACGTTTGCCAACGAATGTGCCACCCCCGCGATTAAAACAGATTTTGTAAATATCCTCACTGAGGAGCATAGGCTCCAAAATGAGATTTTCTGCGAAATGCACAAGCGCGGCTGGTACCAAACCGAAGCGGCAGACCAAAACAAGGTCAACATGGCAAAGCAAAAGTACACGATGGCAAGCAGCCAGTAGTCAATAGCGATAAAGAAAATCCCCCGGTATAGCCAGGGGATTTTCTTGTTTCTTCTTTTCCTAAATCCTGCCTAAATTCGCTCCGCGAATTTGCGTTTGTTTCATCTTTTCCTAAATCCTAAAACCTAAATCCTCAATCCTGCCTAAATTCGCTCCGCGAATTTAGGCTAGTACATCCCGCCCATTCCGCCGCCGCCGGGAGGCATCATCGGAGGGGTTTCCTCTTTGATATCGGCGACCAGGCTTTCCGTGGTGAGGACCATCCCCGCTACAGAAGCGGCGTTTTGCAGCGCGCAGCGCGTTACCTTTGCCGGGTCTACGATGCCCAGCGAGATCATGTCGCCGTAGGCTTCGTTTTGCATATCGAAGCCGTAGCCGACCTTGCCGTTGCCCAGGATGTTGTTGACGATAACGGAGCCTTCCAGCCCGGCGTTTGTCGCCATTTGGCGCACCGGTTCCTCAAGCGCTTTGAGGACGATGTTCACGCCGGTTTTTTCGTCGGCATTGATTTCCGGGCAGTCCAGCAATTTCTTCGCGTCGGAGATGACATTGAGGAACGCGATACCGCCGCCGGCATTGATGCCTTCCTCTACAGCGGCCTTCGTCGCGGCAAGGGCGTCTTCTATACGCAGCTTCTTCTCTTTCATCTCGATTTCGGTAGCGGCTCCGACTTTGATAACAGCAACGCCGCCCGCAAGTTTAGCAAGGCGCTCTTGCAGCTTTTCTTTGTCAAACTCACTGGTTGATATGTCGATCTCGTTGCGTATTTGGCCTACGCGGTCCTGGATGGCTTTTTTATCGCCCGCGCCTTCTACAATGATTGTGTTTTCTTTTTGCACAACAACCTTGCCCGCGCGGCCGAGATCGTTGATTGTCGCCTCTTTCAGGTCAAGCCCAAGCTCTTCTGTGATGACCTGCCCGCCTGTCAGCGTGGCGATGTCTTTGAGCATTTCCTTGCGGCGGTCGCCGAAGCCCGGGGCTTTTACCGCAACGCAGGTGAATGTGCCGCGCAGTTTGTTGACGATCAGCGTGGACAGTGCCTCTCCCTCAACATCCTCGGCGATGATGACCAGCTTCTTGCCGGACTGCACGATTTGCTCCAGAAGCGGCAGTATTTCCTGCACGGTGGAAAGCTTTTTATCGGTGATAAGCAAGTAGGCATCGTCGATGACAGCTTCCATCTTCTCGGTATCTGTTACCATATAGGGCGTGATGTAGCCGCGGTCGAACTGCATACCTTCGACAACTTCTGTGTAGGTGTCGGCGGTTTTGGATTCCTCGATTGTGATGACCCCATCCGCGCTTACCTTTTCCATGGCTTCGGCAATCAGCGTGCCGATCAGCCCATCGCTCGCGGACACGGTGCCGACCCTGGCGATATCCTGTGTGCCGGATACTTTCTGGGAGTTGTTTTTGATGCCCTCAACTGCCGCGTCCACTGCTTTTTGCACGCCGCGTTTGAGGTCCATCGGGTTCGCGCCGGCCACTACATTCTTCATCCCTTCGCGTACAAGCGCCTGTGCCAGCAAGGTGGCGGTAGTTGTACCGTCGCCCGCTACATCGTTTGTTTTGGTGGCGACTTCTTTTACAAGCTGTGCGCCCATGTTTTCGTAGGCGTCCTCAAGCTCGATTTCTTTTGCGATTGTAACGCCGTCGTTCGTGATAAGGGGGGAGCCGAATTTTTTATCCAGCACAACATTGCGCCCCTTTGGGCCTAAAGTGATTTTGATGGTGTCCGCCAGCTTGTCGATGCCGGCCTGCAGGGATTTACGGGCATCCTCGCCGTATACGATCATTTTTGCCATAATAAAACTCCTCCGTTTTTTCTGTTTGGGATTGTGAAACAATAAGCTACTCTACGATCGCGAGAATGTCGCTTTGGCGGACGATTGTATACTCCACATCGTCGATCTTGACTTCCGTGCCGGAGTATTTGCTGGTCAGAACGCGGTCGCCCGTTTCCACATACATATCGACATCCTTGCCGTCCACGATGCCGCCGGGGCCCACCGCGATAACCTCCGCCACCTGGGGCTTCTCCTTTGCCGAACCCGCCAGGATGATGCCGCTTTTTGTGGTTTCCTCGGCTTCGACAAGCTTCAGCACGACCCGGTCTGCCAATGGTTTGATTGTCATACGATTTCTCCTCCTGTTATTTTTCTCTTTTAAAGCTTTGGTTAGCACTCATTGCCATCGAGTGCTAATTATATTTTAACCTGTTTTCCAAAAAAATCAAGCCCTATTTCCAATCTTAACAAATTATTCATAAATATTGCATCGTAGGGGCGGGGTCATTCCGCCCGAAACTCCCTCCGGCGCTACGCGCCACCTCCCTCAGAGAGGAAGGCAAAGTCCCCCTCACTGAGGGGGATGTCACGCAGTGACAGGGGGAGTACGATTTATTCGGCTTCGTGACGGGTGTTTTGCCTTCGGCAGGTTTTAGGATTAAGGTTTCAGGTTTCAGGAAAAGGACGATGCTTATAAATTCTTTCCTTCCTAAATCCTCAATCCTAAAACCTTAATCCTGCGCGCAGCGCCGCCTAAACCGCGGGGGCGTTTCTTTTTCTTGTGGAAAAGAAAAAAAACACACCGCGGGGACACCGGACCCCCCCGCCGACAAGCCGCCT
>WRLS01000050.1 GCA_009776345.1 Oscillospiraceae bacterium
CGGGGGGTCGCGGGGGTTCTTAGGGGGCGAGCGGGGGCAGCGGCCCCCAGCCCCCTGAGCCGCGTTTTTCTTTGTTACTTTCTTTTTGGCGGCGCAAAAAGAAAGTAAGAAATTGCGTCGCGGAGCGCGCTGCTGCAGCCGTGTTACAAAGTAACTACCCCGCGGCTTGAGCGGCTGGGCTGTGCGCAGCTACAATGAGAAGCGGGCATATCGTAGGCACAGAGTTTACATCAACGGAGAAACCCAATATATAAAATAAATTCGCGTGTGCAAAAAATTTCCCCTCACCCATATGCAATATTTTACAATTCCCATCACACTATATAAGCGGAAAATTTATTCCATTTACACATTGACGCACCACATATAGTATGATATACTTTAATTCCAATTCCAACCCCAAACCCCACCCCCACCCCCAACCCAATCCAATAAAACCGCAAAGGGAGAAGTGCCGACATGACCCAGACCAAAGCGCGTACAGTCACAAAGCGGGATGGCCGCGTGGTGCTTTACGATGAACGCAAAATCGCGGGCGCGATTTTAAAGGCGCTCACCGCCTCCGGGCTTGACGACGCGGCATCGGCCGCAAATTTAGCAAACCAGGTTGGTGACACGCTTGCCGGCAACCCCGCGGCGCGCATCGAGGACATACAGGACGAGGTCGAGCGCGCGCTCATGCAGGCGGGCTTCGAGGATGCCGCAAAGCGCTACATACTTTACCGCGCACAGCGCACGCGTGTCCGCGAGTCTAATACATCGCTCATGCAGTCCTGTGACGAGATCATCACCACCGACGCGCGCAAGTCCAACCTCAAGCGGGACAACGCAAATGTAGACGGCAACACCGCAATGGGCGCAATGCTGCAAATCGGCTCCGCCGCCTCCAAAGCCTACGGGCGTTCATACTTATTAACAGATGAGCAGTCCCGCGCCCATTTTGAAGGGCTGATCAACATACATGATTTTGAATTCTACTCCCTGACGACGACCTGCTGCCAGATTGACATTGACACGCTGTTCCGAGGCGGGTTTTCCACTGGCCACGGTTATCTGCGCGAACCGCAGGATATTCAAAGCTACGCGGCGCTTGCGTGCATCGCGATCCAGTCCAACCAAAACGACCAGCACGGCGGCCAGAGCGTCCCGAATTTTGACTACGCGCTCGCTGTGGGCGTGACAAAAACTTATCGGCGGCTGTTCGCGGAAAACCTGCGCAAGGCGCTGGAGCTTTTGGCGCCCGGGAAAGAATGGGGCAAGGACAGCGTTGCCGCACTAATCGAACAGGCGGGGCTGCCGGGCCCGTCCCTTGATATGGACGGGGGGTTCCGGGCAAGGCTGTCGGCGATTCTCGCAGTACAAACCGATGACGCGGATACCGCAGAAAAATGCCTTGAATTCGCGCGGTCAACCACCTGCGCGGAAACCGACCGCCGCACATACCAGGCAATGGAAGCCGTGGTGCACAATCTCAATTCCATGCACTCACGGGCGGGGGCGCAAACGCCGTTTTCCTCCATCAACTACGGCACGGACACAAGCCCCGAAGGCCGTATGGTCACAAAAAACATACTGCTGGCAACGGAGTCGGGCCTGGGGCATGGCGAAACGCCGATCTTCCCCATCCAGATATTTAAAATAAAACGCGGCGTCAACTACGACCCCGGCGACCCGAACTACGATTTATTCGAGCTTGCCTGCCGCTGCAGCGCAAAAAGGCTTTTCCCCAACTTCTGCAACCAGGACGCGCCCTTCAACAAGAAATTTTACGTGGAAGGCCGCCCCGAAACCGAGATCCCCATGATGGGCTGCCGCACCAGGGTAATCGCAAATGTCTACAGCCCGGACCGCCAGACCGCTTACGGCCGCGGGAATCTAAGCTTTACATCCATCAACCTCCCCCGCTTGGCGATAGAGGCAAAGGGCAGCGAGAAAGCTTTTTACGAAAGCCTTGACCGCACGCTGGAGCTTGTTCTGCGCCAGCTGCTCGACCGCTTTGAGATACAGGGCAAAAAGACCGTGCGCAATTTCCCGTTTCTTATGGGGCAGGGAATCTGGATGGACAGCGACAGGCTGCACCCCGACGATGAGATACGCGAGGTACTCAGGCACGGCACACTGACAATCGGGTTTATCGGGCTGGCTGAAGCCTTAGTGGCACTCTACGGAAAGCACCACGGGGAAAGCGAAGAATCACGGGAAAAAGGGCTTGCAATCGTGCGGTATATGCATGAGTTTACGCTGAGAAAGAGCGCGGAGATGGAAATGAACTTCACGCTGCTCGCAACACCCGGGGAAGGCCTGGCCGGGCGGTTTATTGAGCTGGACAAGCAGCTTTTCGGGGAAATTCCCGGCGTCACCGACAAGGGCTTTTACACCAACTCCTTCCATATCCCGGTAGAGTTTGAGATACCGGCGTATGAGAAGATCAAGGTAGAGGCGCCGTATCACGCGCTTACCCCGGCAGGGCATATCACATATGTCGAGCTTGACGGCGACCCGTCCGAAAACCTCGGCGCCTTCATGGATATCATCCGTTGTATGCACGACCATGATGTTGGCTACGGCTCCGTCAACCACCCGGTGGACCGCGACCCTGTCTGCGGGTATGTCGGGATCATCGGGGAAACCTGCCCAAGATGCGGGCGGCGCGAAGGTGAGGCAATCCCGCCGGAAAAAATCGCGGAGCTGAAAAAACAATACCCGGAAATCACCGAGTTTATCGGTAAAAATTAAAAATAAGAAAAATCAGAATGGAGAGTTAGCATGAAAGCGGTGTACGTGGAAAACAATGAAATCGGCAAGGGCGTAGGGTTCGAGAGGATCAGGCGGATTACCGGGTATTTAGTCGGCACCATGGATAGATGGAACGACGCAAAAAAAGCAGAGGAAAAACGCAGGGTCAAGCATTCGCTTACGTCTGCATAATGTAGTAGCTAGAAAATAGAAAATGGAAAATAGGAAGGGAAGAAGCAATAAGTTTCTTCCCTTCCTAAATCCTGAAACCTAAAACCTGAATCCTGCCGAAGGCTGTAGGGGCGGCAATCTGCCGCCCGAAATTGCAATCGAAACCATATATATGCCGTAGGGGCGGGGTTTTCCCGCCCGAAATTCCACTCCTTGGAGGGGTGGCTGGCGGCGCAGAGCGCCGCAGGTTTTAGGATTGAGGTTTCAGGTTTCAGGAAAAGAACGAAGCGACAAATATCTTCCCTTCCTAAATCCTAAATCCTAAAACCTCAATCCTGCCGCAGGCCGTAGGGGACGGCGTCCCCGACGTCCCGAAATTACCATATCGTATTGTACAATACGGGCGGGCACATGGGCCCGCCCCTACATGAAAATATGTTGTGCCGTAGGGGCGACCCTTGCGGTCGCCCGTGCCAAAACACCAAAACACCCGTCTTCAAAGCGTAACCGCTTTGAAGACGGGTATTTTGCCTTCGGCAGGATTAAGGTTTTAGGATTTAGGGTAGGGCGGGGGCTTGCCCCCGCCCTACTTAATCCTATACCCTCTCCCTAATCCGCGCAATCATCTCCCCGGATGTCACAACCTTTGGCTCCACACCAACGCAGAGCGCGGCAAGGTCCCCTGTCATCACGCCGCTTTCGATGGTTTTGACACAGGCGTCCTCCAACCTGTCTGCAAACCCCGAAAGCTCCGCGATGCCGTCCAGCTCGCCGCGTTTGCGCAGCGCCCCTGTCCACGCGAATATCGTGGCCACGGGGTTTGTAGATGTCTGCTCGCCTTTTAGATGGCGGTAATAATGCCGCGTTACCGTGCCATGCGCGGCCTCATATTCATAATGCCCCTCCGGGCTGATGAGTACGCTGGTCATAAGCCCCAGCGACCCGAATGCGGTGGACAGCAAATCGCTCATCACATCGCCGTCATAATTCTTGCACGCCCACAAAAAGCCGCCCTCATCGCGGATTACGCGCGCAACCGCGTCGTCGATCAGCGTGTAGAAATACTGGATCCCAGCTTTTTCAAAATCGGTTTTGTATTGTTTATCGTATATCTCTTGAAAAATAATCTTAAAAGTCTGGTCATACTGCTTCGAGATCGTATCCTTCGTGGCGAACCACATATCCATTTTCTCACTGAGGCTGTAGCGGAAACACGCGTGCGCGAATGATTCGATGGAGCTGTCCTTGTTATACTGCGCCGCAAGCACCCCCGGCCCTTCAAAATCATACACAGTTTGGCGATAAGTTTCCGCGCCGTTTTCATCCGTGAAAACAAGCTCCGCCTTGCCCTTCCCGGGTACGCGGTATTCGCTGGCGGCGTATACATCGCCGTAGGCATGGCGCGCGATTGCGATAGGCTTTTTCCATGTATTCACGGACGGTTTAATACAGCCCGCGAAAATCGGCGCCCGAAAAATCGTGCCGTCCAAAATACCGCGGATCGTGGCGTTCGGGCTTTTCCACATTTGGCTCAGCCCATATTCCTCTACGCGCTGGGCATTTGCGGTGATGGTGGCGCATTTTACGCCCACGCCGTATTTTTTTATGGCATAGGCAGCGTCGCGCGTTACCTTGTCCCCGGTTTTCTCCCTATAAGGAAGCCCAAGGTCGTAATATTCGGTTTTCAGCTCAATGTACGGCTCCAGCAGCTCATCCTTGATCATTTTCCAAAGGATGCGCGTCATCTCGTCCCCGTCCATCTCGACTAATGGGGCTGCCATTTTGATTTTATCCATTGTTTTCTCCTTCTTGTATTTTTTCCACAAACCTACATACCGACCCGCCCAGCCGTTCTATTAAATCCAAATCACAAACGGTGTCCCTGCGCGTGTGTACATTGGGCAGGTAAAGCGGCCCCAGCCGTGACCGCCGCGCAAACGAAACCATAACCCCGCGGGAAAAATTTGCGTGGTCGCTCATATAAATGAGCATACTGTGCTTCTTTTCAGTTTCAAAGCCATCTTCCCTAAAATGTTCTGCGAGCTTATCCCAAACCTCATGCTTTTTAGGCGATGCTACGGCAAGCACATCGCCGTCCCCGATGCAGTCCAAATTGATGACCGGGCTGCCACTTTTTTTCGGGCAGGTTTTGCGCCGGTGTGCCGCAAACGCGTATGAACCCCAAAGCATCTTTTCCTCATTGTCAAACAGCACAAATGCGCATTTCTTTTTAAGCCCCGGGTTTTGGGCGGCAAGGGCGGCCACAGCCAAAACGCCCAGCACTCCGCTTGTATTGTCGTTGCGGTTGTGTTTGTTTTTGAAGAGGAACACCAGCGCCACCAGCAGGGCAAGCACAATATAATTTACAATATGTATTAAATATAAAGACGGTATTACACCAATCCCGTAAAGCACACCGCCCGCCACCCCGCTTAAAAAGAAAATAACAAGCAGGATTACCGCTCCCAAAAGCGTAGACAAAGCCTGCCCGAAAATCCGCACGAAAGGCAGCGCGATATATCCGTTGTGCGCGGGTGTGTCGTAGTGTGCGGTAACAAGGATATCCGCGTCAATCGGACCTACCACCAGGTTTTTGCCCAGCGCGCTTTTATGTATCGATATCTCATCCTCCGCGTAGCCAAGCCCCTTAAACCGCGAAGAGCAAAATTCCAAAAAAGCGTCCTTTTCCCTGCGGCCAAACCTCGTTTCGTACTTTTCGAAGATAGTTTGGGCTGTTGCCTGTATCTCTTTTACATCGTACATTTTTTCACCTCGTTTACAGTCTATTTTATTTTCACTGAACCCATTTTGAAATTGACTGATTATAAAACTTTGGCTTGCGGGCTTTGCCGAAATATGTTAGTATAAGCAGGCAAGAGGGTGCCGGATCCGTCTACACCGCCGTTTGTACTTCCCTGATTTGATTGTGGGAAGGAGGTGGATTGCCTATGGGAGAACGCGGGAAAAGGGTATTGCGCTTCATCATTTGCTTGGTGATTGCGTTTTTGATATTCCTGTCATACGCGCCGAAAGCAATGTAGCCGCCCAACCCTTCCAAAAGTAAGCGGCTACATATAGCTGTGCGCTGAGGTGGCGTGTCGGTTCCCGGCACGCTCTTGTGCTTTTAGTATAGCTTTCTTCGGTTAGATTGTCAAGGAAAAATCGTTTTATTGTCAATACAAGTTTCATCTCGCTATGGAATGTGAAATGCAATTCGTGATGAATAATTAAAAGATGACACCGTAGGGCGGGGGCTTGCCCCCGCCGTCATCCCGGTGACACTTCGGCGGGGGCAAGCCCCCACCCTACCCTAAAACCTCATCCTACGCACCGCGTCGTAGGGTCGGGCTTCCATGCCCGACCGTCAAAGCCCGGTCGAATATTCGCGGTCGGGGATGGAACCCCGACCCTACAAGTTCCTTCCCTTCCTCAATCCTCAATCCTAAAACCTAAATCCTGCGCGGCAGCGCCGCCCCGCCCCCTACTGCGTAACCCTCTCCACCCGCGATATCCCGCTTACTTTTTTCAGCGCGCCGCTTACATGGTGCAGCTGCTCAAGGTCCGAAACGCCGAAGGTAATTTGTATAGCGGTCATGTCCTCGCCGTATTCCCGCGCGATTATGGACGAAACCGCCAGATGCATATTATTCAAAAGTATGCTTACATCCAAAAGAAGCCCCGGCCTGTCTTTGCCGATTACATCCACGGTGGATTTGAATTTTTCGGCGGCAGCTCCCTTTGCCCATTGGCAGTTCACCCAGCGCTCCTTTTGGTTAGGCTCGCCTATGGTCAGGTCCGCGTTTACGCAGTCGCGCTTGTGTACCGAAACCCCGGACCCGCGCGTTACATACCCGACGATGTCGTCACCGGGCAAAGGCCCGCAGCACTTCGCGTAATTTACTTTACAGCCCTCCAGCCCTTCTACAATAACACCGGCAGAGGCTTTGCGCGGTTTTTGCGCGGATGTGCGCAAAAGCTGCCGTTTTATCTGTTCTTCATCGGGCCGGTCATATTGGCGGCGGTACGCCTCCCTTAACGCGGGCATGATATTTGTCAGCGAAATGCCGCCGTACCCAATCGCCGCCAAAAATTCGCGGGAGGAATGGAACCGCCGGCTCCTCGCGAATTTCTCGGTAAATAGCTCAAGCTCCTCATCCTCCAATAAAATATTATAGCGGCGCATTTCTTTCAGAAGGTCGCTTTGCCCCGCCTCTATATTTTCCTCCAGGCGTTCGCGCTTGAACCACTGGCGGATTTTGTTGCGCGCGGAGGACGTCTTGACAAAAGTCAGCCAATCCCTGCTCGGGCCGCGGCTTTCGTCATTTGCAATCAGTATGTTTACAATGTTTCCCGTCTGCAGCTGTGTATCAAGCGAAACCATCCGCCCGTCTATCTTTGCGCCGTTCATGCGGCTGCCGATTTCGGAGTGGATTGAATAGGCGAAGTCCACCACCGTAGACCCCGCCGGAAGCGTTATGACATCACCCTTGGGCGTGTAGACAAAGACCTCGTCGGTGGCAAGGTCAGACTTAATCGCGCCTAAAATCTCACGGCTGTCCACAGAATCCTTCTGTGCTTCCAGGAATTGCCGCACCCAGGAAATTTTTTTCTCCAGCGCCGCGTCGCTTTTTATGTTTATCCTTGTGCCGTCCGCTTCGGCGGCGGCCTTATACCGCCAATGGGACGCCACGCCGAATTCCGCGGTCTGGTGCATTTCCCATGTGCGTATCTGCACTTCAAAAGGGGTCGCCGACGCTTCTTTGTCAAAAACTGTTGTGTGAAGGCTCTGGTACATATTCGCCTTTGGGTTAGAAATATAATCTTTAAAACGGCTGGGGATCGGGTTGAACATATCCTGCATTTCGCCGAATACCTGATAACACTCGTCAACCGTGTCCACTATCACGCGGATTGCGTAAATATCGTAAATTTCCTCCATTGTGCGGTCCTGCATATATAGCTTGCGATAGATGCCGTAAATGCCCTTTACGCGGCCTTCTATAAAAACATCATCAAATTTTTCCGACAGCCTTGCGGTTATTTTTGCCTTAATGCGCTCCAGGAACTGCTTGCGTTCCTCCGCCTTCATATTCAGCTGATTTTCTATTTCCGCGTAGCCGACAGGGTCAAGATAACGAAGCGAAAGCTCCTCCAGCTCCTCCTTGATCGTGTGTATGCCCAGCCTGTGCGCGATCGGCGCGTAAATCTCCATGGTCTCCAGCGCGTTGTCCCTGCGGTTTTGGGGCGGGCGCACACCGATTGTGCGCATATTGTGCAGCCGGTCTGCCAGCTTTATAATCGTAACCCGCACATCCCTGGCAGTCACCATCAGCATTTTTCGGATATTCTCCGCCTGCTCCTCCTCCCTTGAGGAAAACGGCAGGCGCCGCAGTTTTGTGACCCCGTCCACCAGCTGTGCCGTATCGTCCCCGAACCGCGCGGCGACCTCCTCCAGCGTCATGTCCGTGTCCTCCACCGTATCGTGGAGAAGCGCGGCGACCAGCGTGTCGCTGTCCATCCCCAAGCCCGCCAAAATAAGCGCGACCGCCACGGGATGGGACACAAACGGCTCGCCCGAATCACGGAACTGCCCCGCGTGGGCATCGGCCGCCAGCGCATACGCCGATTTTATTTTCTCCAGGTCGTATCCGCCGTCACCTAATTGCAAAACCTTCAGCAGGTCGTCGAACACAGTCATATCATACACAAAATCACCTCCCCACGCCACTAGACAGTATGTTACGAAACATAGTTACGATATAGAAAATCTCGCAATCAGCGCTCGGAATACTTAGAAGCTGTGTTCAACACCCAGCCTTTGCAAAATCCCGCTCTGATTTAAATCGGCCTTCGGCGCGCCTTCTTTTATGCGGATTGCCATGCCGTGGTTTTCTATAAGCCCCAGCTCAAACAGCACCTCCAGCGCGATCAGCGTCCTGCAATAATCCGCCCCAGATCGGGAGAGCCGATAGAATATCCCTTCCCCGCCGTAGAAGCACGGCCCGCTGCCGCGGATATGCCGATAAACCGCCGAGATGTCCTCCCTTGTCGGTACCAGCGCGCGAGTATCCGCGTATTCCCCCATTTTATACAGCCGATAGCGGGAGTACGATTCGACTAGTGCCTCACGGTCAAGCCCATGCGGGCAGATATCGCAGAGCCGCACGGAAAGCTGCGGCGCGCCATTCCATTCGCCTACGGTGACAGCGGCGGCGGCGTCCACGGTATCCCCCGCGGAAAACGGAAGCTCGGGCGCCGTCATGCGGAAATACACGGCGTAAAAAAGATTGTTGCCAAACCGGAACCGTAGCCGCAGGTGCCTTCCGTCATTTGTGGGGTACACGCCTTCGATGCGCATACCGGGGAGAAGGAACAGCGGCTGTTCGTTCCCCGCGCCGAACGGCTCCAGCACGGAAAGCGGCGCGATGTTATTTATCGTCAGCTCGTTTGGGGCAAGTATGCAATCCAGCCTAAGCTCCGGCACAGGCATCACGGCGTGGTTTTTTCGGGCGTAAGCTTCCATGGAGCTTACAAAATCCGCAAGGTCCCCTTCCCGCAAAGTCAGTCCCGCCGCCAATGTATGCCCGCCGTAGCGCAAAAGCTTGCTGTTGCAGGCAGTTATCGCGTTAATAAGCGAAAATCCCGGTATACTCCGCCCGGAGCCTCGCGCCTGCCCTTCCGACAGCGCGAACAGGATCGTAGGCTTCCCATACCTTTCCATCAGCTTGGACGCCACTATGCCAACAACTCCATGGTGCCAGTCTTTCCCCGCCAGCATCAACAGCCGCCCGCCCAAAAGCCTCGGGTCCGCATTCAGCATTTTCAGGGCTTCGTCCATGATCGCGTCCTCGACGCCCTTGCGCTCTATATTTTGCGCGTCAATATGCGCGGCGGCTTCTTCAGCCGCTGTGTTATCGTCTGTGAGGAGAAGCTCTATGGCGTCGTCGGCAGCGCCCATCCTCCCGCAAGCGTTAATGCGCGGGATCAAGCCAAAGGCGGCGGATTCACTGCTTAATTTCGCGGCGCTCACACCGCTCACACCCATCAGCGCGCGGATACCGGGGCTCTCCGGTTCCTTTAAGTTCAAAAGCCCGTGCCGCACGATTATACGGTTCTCCCCGGTCAGCGGGACAACATCAGCGATTGTCCCAAGCGCCGCAAGCCCGGAGTAATATTCCATAAGCTCTGCGGGTTCGGCATCTTCAAGTGCGCATACCAGCTTGAACGCGACGCCCACTCCCGCAAGCTCTTTAAACCGCGATGGGCAGTCAGCGCGGCGCGGGTTTACAACGGCAACCGCGTCGGGCAAAGTTTCGCGGGGGGTATGGTGGTCCGTTACCACTGTGTCAATCCCCAGCGACTTCGCGTATGCGATCTCCTCATGCGCGGATATCCCGTTATCCACCGTAATAATCAGCGACGCACGGTTATCCCGCAGTGCGTCCACCGCCGCCATGTTAAGCCCGTAGCCCTCTTTTTCGCGGTTGGGGACATAGTAAAACACATCCGCCCCGACAGAAGAAAGGTACCCGGTCAGCAGAGCGGTTGCGGTAACGCCGTCGCAGTCATAATCGCCGTAAACCGCTATGCGCTCCCCATTTTCCAGCGCCTGCCGTATCCGCACGACGGCTTTGTCCATATCCGCCATGGCATACGGTGATTCAAGCGCCCCTTCATCCGAGAAAAAGGCCTTCACCGCGTTCGGGCCACTGTATCCCCTCGCCGATAAAACCGCGCAAACAAGCTCCGATATACCTGTCGCGGCGCCCAGTCCCGCCGCGCCTTCCCGCCCCGAGGGAAGGCCCCAACGCCTGACCGCCACTAGCTTTTATCCTCGGGCAGGGTCCTCTCGTCCTCGAACACGCCGCCTTCCACGGGCTTCGCCGCGTCCTCCTCAAGCTGTGCCATATACGGGTCTATCGCGTATTTTTTAATCCCGGGATAGGCGTTGTGCATTATCACAAACCCAATCACCGAACAGCCGATCAGCAGATAGAAAATAAAGCCCAGCACAGGGAACAGCCAGAACACAAAAACAATAAGCACCAGCCAGAAAAGTATAATAAAATTGGCCTTTGCGCAAATCATCGACAAAATAACCCCGTTTTTTATCAGCGCGGGGAGCGGCAGTTCAAGCGTGACAATCATCGGGAATATATAAAAATTCGCGAACAGGAACATCAGACTCATGAACAGCACCAGCCCCAAAGGCGCGTACATCCAGATATTGTCGGGGGCGCTGCGCATATAAAACGTAGCCGCCAAATACATCAGATACGTCACAGCCGCGCACAGCAAACCGTACAAAAACGCCTGCTTGAAATTGCCCTTGAATGAATCCCAGAAGTCGGAGAGCAAAAACACAGGCGACTCGGTTTCAATATTGCGCAGGATATACAGCATCCCCGCAATCGCGGGGCCGGTCACGACCAGCTGCAATATCGTCAGCGGAAGCACCAAAGACGGCGCGGTACCTGTCCCGGTCAGCGCAACCGCACCGACAACAGGCAGGCAAAACAGCAAAAACAGGATGTTCACCTGCACCATTTTCCAGAACTTCCGCTGCAGCAAAATGAAAAACATCACGAAATGGGAACGCTTTGGCTCGTCCTTGCGCACCCCTTTGCCCGGCTTTGAATAGTCGAAAAATCCAAAAAAGCCCGCCATTTAAACATCCCTCCCGCACTATAGGGTCATTCTGAAAAATGCTCATTTACCGAAATGTCAACCATAAACGCAAGTTTCCATTTCGGAATTCGCGGCTCGATAGTTATCATGGTTACATTACATTGCGTTTTCTTGTTGTAATCAATTTTTCAGAATGACCCCGCCAATTACAATGAAACTATTCTACCCTAAAACCACCGAATTTGCAAATAAATAATATATAAAAGCCTCCAGCGCCGCGGAAATAAGGCAGACCGCCGCCGCCACAATATAACGCGCTGTATAAATCCGCAGCGGGTAAGCCCCGCTTTCCCCGCCGTTCGGCCGCGCCATCCGCCAAAATCGCGTGGAAAGCCGCAGGGATTCACGACAGCAAATAAGCAGCGCAACCGTGGTTATAACCGTCCCGGGAAGCAAAAAAAGCCCCACATACCCCGCCGCCCCCGCCCCGTAGGCGCTGTAGAGCGAAGCCACGGAAATCCCGAACCCAAGCCCCTTAAACAGCGGGGCGAGCAGCGCGGCGGGCTGGCCAATCGCGCAAAAACCGCAAAAAAACATCGCCCCCACAAATATCAGCGAGGATGCCGCCGCCGCGTAAAAATTCCCGGAGATTGGCTGTGTGCGCCGCCGTTCGACAAAACCGGTGAGCAGCTCCCGCACAAAGGACATCCTGTCCGCGTCCGCGAAGCCGGGCAGCAGCGCCCCCGCAAGCACGCCCGCCAAAAACAGCGCCCCCAGCCCGATCAAAGCATAGTTGCGCTTTGTGTAATGCGAAATATACCGCGCGTAATATTTGCGCCGCCCAATTTTCCCCGTCCTCATGGCATAACCCTCCGATATTTTGGTTTATGCCAATATATATGCACGCAACATAGAGATTAGAGATTGGAGATTAGTAAGGGAAGGAATTTGCCGTTTCACCCCTTTCCTAAAACCTCAATCCTAAAACCTAAATCCTGCCGCAGGCAAAACACCCGTCTTCAAAGCGTAACCGCTTTGAAGCCACCCTCTTTAAAAAAGAGGGTAAGGCTGAAACAAGATTTATTCTTACTTGTAAAAATGCAAAAAACAACCGTAGGACGTACCCTCTTTTTTAAAGAGGGTGGCACCGTGACGACTTGTTCGTCGCGGT
>WRLS01000051.1 GCA_009776345.1 Oscillospiraceae bacterium
CACCGATAATTTGCTTGAAGTCCGTATCTTTCAATCGTTTGCTTTTTTCGTAATGGTTCATTTTTTCACCCCACTACTATTTTACCGTTAAATGAAAATTTTATCAAGTTTCCGAGGATGTCTATTACATCCCATATTTCCTCATCCAGCGTCCCTTTTATTTCAGCTTCATTTTCAGGACGAAGGTTTTTATACATGGCGCGGGATAATTCGCCGACTTCTTCGACAAGCTTCATAAAATATCGTTCTTTCAATTCCGGATTATAATCATTTGATTTTATATATTCCTGTAAATAGCTTATTGTTATCCCGCGCATTTTACTTCCCCCTATTTTTGTTTAGCTGCAATCAATCATTATCCAGCTTCAAAATCGCCGTGAACGCCTCCGCGGGGACTTCCACGCTGCCCATCTGGCGCATACGTTTTTTGCCCTCTTTTTGTTTTTCCAGCAGCTTCTTTTTGCGCGTGATGTCGCCGCCGTAGCATTTCGCCAGCACGTCCTTGCGCAGTGCCTTTACTGTTTCCCGCGCGATAACTTTCCCGCCGATTGCGGCTTGGATCGGCACTTCAAACATCTGGCGCGGGATATGCTCCTTTAGCTTTTCCGTCATGCGGCGCGCGCGCGGGTAGGCGTTGTCCGCGTGGAGGATAAAGCTGAGCGCGTCTACAATATCGCCGTTGAGCAAAATGTCCAGCTTGACAAGCTTGGATGATTTATAGCCGCTCAGCTCGTAATCAAAGCTGGCGTAGCCCTTTGTGCGGGATTTGAGCGCGTCGAAAAAGTCATAGATAATTTCATTGAGGGGCAGCTCGTAGTTTACTTCAGCCCTGCCGCCGTCCAAATATTTTGTGTCTTTATATACGCCGCGCCGTTCCTGGCAAAGCTCCATTATCGTGCCGATATTATTGGACGGCGTGAAAATGCTCGCGCTGACAAAAGGCTCCTCACAGCTTTGTATCACGGCGGGGTCGGGGTAGTTTGTGGGGTTGTCGATGATTATCCGCTCGCCGTTGGTTAGGTTAAGATGGTACACAACGCTCGGGATTGTCGTGATTATATCAAGGCCGTATTCGCGCTCCAGCCTTTCTTGGATAATTTCCATGTGAAGCAGCCCCAAAAAACCGCAGCGGAAACCAAAACCCAGCGCCGCCGAGGTTTCCGGCTCGTAAGTGAGCGATGCGTCGTTTAGCTCCAGCTTTTCCAGCGCGTCGCGAAGGTCGGGATATTTCGCGCCGTCCATCGGATAGATTCCGGAAAACACCATGGGGATGGCTTTCCTGTAGCCGGGAAGGGACTGTGAAGCGGGGTTTGCCGCGTCTGTAACGGTATCACCGACGCGGGTATCGCCGACGTTTTTGATGGACGCGGTAAAGTAACCGACTTCCCCGGCTTCAAGCCCGCCGGTGGGGATAAGCTCGGTTGCGCCCATAACGCCGGTTTCGACAACCGTGAAAACCGCGCCCGTCGCCATAAGCTTTATGCTCATGCCCTTTGCGAGCCGCCCATGCGCCATGCGCACATAGACGACAACGCCCTTGTAGCTGTCGTAGTAGGAGTCAAAGATCAGCGCCTGCAGCGGGGCGTCTGCATCACCGGACGGCGGCGGGACTTCGCTTACAACAAGCTCAAGCACTTTATCTATATTTATGCCGTTTTTTGCGGAGATTCGCGGTGCGTCCATGCATGGAAGCCCGATCACATCCTCCACTTCCCCGGCTACGCGCTCGGGGTCGGCGGCGGGAAGGTCTATTTTATTTATAACCGGCAAAACTTCTAAATCATGCTCGATGGCAAGGTATGTGTTTGCAAGCGTCTGCGCCTCTATGCCCTGGCTTGCGTCCACCACCAAAACCGCGCCCTCACACGCCGCAAGCGAGCGCGAAACCTCGTAGTTGAAATCCACGTGGCCGGGGGTGTCGATTAGGTTCAGGATATAGGTTTCGCCGTCTTTGGCGGTGTAGTCCATGCGGACGGCGCGCGCCTTGATTGTTATGCCGCGCTCCCGTTCGATATCCATATTGTCCAGCAGCTGCTCAGCCATATCCCGCGCGGCAACAGTCGAGGTCTGCTCCAGCAAACGGTCGGCCAGCGTGCTTTTGCCGTGGTCGATATGGGCGATGATGCAGAAATTGCGGATTTTTTCTCGGCGGTTGGACATGGGGGCTGCTCCTTTTATTTGATTAAATAGACTTATCACTTAAAATCTTTTCGCAGTAAGCTTTTAACTCGGGAATATTTTTTACAGCTATCCCCCACAAAATTTCCATATCCAAGCTGCCGTATGCGTGTGCCGCCCTGTTTCGCATTGATATTATATCACGCCAGGGCATTTTACTGTATGTTGTCTTAAACTCGTCAGTTAAGTTACCCGCTAACTCCCCAATTTGCAAAACACACATAGCGATTGCGTTTTTTGCAATATAATCGTTTTTAAACTTGCATAAATCCAATTCAAGCCTTTCGATTGTTCCCTTTACTTCATTTGAATATTGCACAATCTTTTTTAATATGGCAGCATCCCTATCCCTCATACAAAACCACCTCATCTTTTACGGCATCAAAAATAAGGGAAGCTTCTAACGCGTCATAGGTTAGGACATCAACATTCAACCCCAAATCATCTTCTAAACTGTTGATGAACCCAAAAAACTCCCAGCCCTGTATTCTCCCTTTGTCAATTAAAAAGTCGATATCGCTTGTTTCCTTTTGCTCCCCGCGCGCATAGGAGCCAAACAGCGCCAATTTTTTCACGCCGTATTTTTGCGCAATCGGAACAGATATCTGTTTTATCCTATCAAGATCATAATTTTCCGGCATAATATAAACCTCCTTTATTCCTGCCCCTCCAACCACTGTATAGCCTCAACTAAATCCGCGGTATCATACTTCGAGTCATCGCCGCGGAAGGCAAACTCCGCTATTTGCTCACCTTTAGGCGCGGGCCAATTGTATCCGTCAAAATCCTTCATCTCATACAGATGCTCATAGCCCTCGGGTATCTCTTCCCACGCAAACGCGTATTCCATTACCAGCGCGCCGTCCTCGACAAAGTACCAGCAGTCCAGGAAATTGGCGTAATTCTCCCCGAATTTGCCGCTCACCATAATGGGGTAGTCATATCCCGGCATATCGCGGAACTGCACGCCCACGGATATCCATATCATCTCGCCGTCGCGGTAACCGATGCCTACAGAACCCGGACCCTCATGAAAATTCGTGTAGGTTATAAGGTCGTACTGTGAAAGATAATCGCGGTAAAGCCGCGCCCATTCCGGCATCTCGGAAGGCGCGGGCGGCGGCGGATCATCCTGCGGATTCACAGCAGGCGCGGGGTCTGCGTTTTGCCCGGGGGCGGGATCGGGATTTTGGGCGGGCGGCGGCAGATCGTCCACGGCAGCCGGGTTTTGCCCGGTTTCCGGGGGCGCGGCATCCTCCGCCCCATTTGACACAGGCGCGGAACAGGAAGCGCACAGCAAAAGCAGCGCAGCGCATATTGCGGCAATTATAATTTTCACTGTCAATCTCCGGTTTCTTCACAGAATGGGGTAAATGTATTATACTACATTTTTTTGTGAGGGGCAACCGGCGGCGCTACGCGCCGCAGGATTGAGGATTTAGGATTGAGGTTTTAGGAAAGGACGGAGCTTGTAAATTCTTCCCTTCCTAAATCCTGTATCCTAAAACCTAAATCCTGCCGAAGGCCGTAGGGGCGGGCTTCCATGCCCGACCGTTAAAGTCTACGCGAATATTTGCGGCGGGGGCAAGCCCCCGCCCTACAAGTTACTTTCCTATTTTCTATCCGCTCTGGCAATATCCCGCGATATATGTTATACTAAAGTCAATCAATTTAACGGAGCTAATATTATGATTGGAGACCTGCACTGCCATACCCGCCTTTCCGACGGCTCCATGAGCCTTGACGACCTGATCTTCTACGCCAAGCGCGCGGGGCTGGACTTCGTTGCCGTCACCGACCACGACACGATGGACGGCGTTACAAGGGCTTCTGTGCTGGGCAAGCGTTACGGTATTTCCGTGATACCGGGCGTGGAGATATCGTGCATCGACACGGAGCGCGGAAGGCACGTCCACCTGCTCTGCTACTTCCCCGAAAAGCCCGACCGGCTCCAGGGCCTGTTTTCCCATATCCTTGAAGGCCGCACAAAAACAGGCAAGCGCATCATCCGCGCGGTTACGCGTTATTATCCCATCACGGAGGAGCATATCGCGCGATTTTGCGCGGGGAGCAAATCTATCTATAAGCACCATATTTTATGCGCGCTGATGGACCTGGGCTATGGCACATCCGATACAAAGCAGCTTTTTAACGAGCTTTTTGACCCGCAAACCGGCATCTGCCGCCGCGAAGGCGATTATTACCCCGATGCCTTTGAAGCGGCGCAGGCGATACATAGCGCGGGGGGGATTGCCGTACTCGCGCATCCGCTTGCTTATGACTCAATGGAGCTTGCGCGGGAGCTTGTCCAAAAACAGCTAATCCACGGCATAGAGGCATACCACCCTTCCGTAAGCGACAAACAGTCGGCAGCTGTGCTTGAACCGTTCGCCCGGGAATACGGGCTGATCAAAACCGGCGGCTCCGATTTCCATGGATCTATGCGGCGCAGCCCCTGCCCCATCGCAAGCAGGATAACTGCCGAGGATGATATAAACGCGCTGTTCCGGCTTAAAAATAAACGCAGGGGAGGGGTTTAAGTGCCTGATTACCACGATGAAGACGGCGACATGAAAATTGCCGGCGCGAATTATAAAAAAACCGCCGCGGAGGACCCCGCGGAAACCGAAGCGAAGCTGTTTTTAAGGCACCGCGAAACAGGGAACATAGAAAAAGCCCGCGCGCTTGGCAAAAAATATGCCTACGCGATTATGGAGGCGGCCCCGCCCGTTAGCCCCGACAACAGCTCGCAGGTGGAATACTGCCAGCAGATTGTGCTGTGCGCTTTTTTGGTGACGCGCGTCATCGTGGAAAATTCGCCCGACACGATCATCGCGCAAACCGGCATCCACGCGTTTTATGATGAGCTGAACTCGCAGTCCGCTGACCTGTACCAAAACACCGGCGACCTCGCCGCGTTTTCGCTGTACACTTTATGGGAGCGCTCGCGCACCAAGGACATGGACGAGCTGGGGCGCATTTACGCGAAGCTCTGCGGGATGGAGGGCGACGCCCGCGCTATAGCTGAAGGCAACGCGCTGGGCCGCAGGTTCTACGCCGCCTGCCTGGAAATGATGGCGAATACGCGATACATAATAGAATTCTAAGTTTTCCATTTGGGCTTGCAATCACACGGCGGTTGTGCTATACTAAATGTCCGAGTTTCTTAGTGTTAAAGAGGTGAAAAAAATGAGAGAGGGCATACACCCGGATTACCACCAAACAAAGATCGTCTGCGTATGCGGCAACGAGATTGAAAGCGCGTCTACAAAAAAGGACATCAGGGTAGAAATCTGCTCGAAGTGCCACCCGTTCTTTACCGGCAAACAAAAGCTGGTTGATACCGGCGGCCGCGTGGACCGCTTCAAAAAGCGTTTTGGTATTCAGTAGAAAAAACGGTCAAACAGGAGGCGGCTTCAAAGCGGTTACGCTTTGAAGCCGGTTGTTTTGCCCTTTCCCCGCCCCCTTCGCGCACGAAGGGGGTGCCGTCCGCAGACGGCGGGGGTTGTTTGCCATAACCCGCCGCCAAAGTACAACCCCCGGCACTTCGTGCCACCCCCTTCGTGCGCGAAGGGGGTAAGGTGTTGCACACAATGGTACGTTATGCAGTAAGGGCAAACATCGTCACCCGCATTGCGCGATGCGATGAATCAACCGTAAAACTCCCCGAAAATAAAAATAAAGGGATTTTCGCGTTTTTACACTATAATATATATAAGATGAAAAATATGACGATCCGTGAAAAAACCGAAGCCATCGAAAAACGGACGCTTTCGCCCTTTGCGGTCTGCTGCGCGGACAGCAGGGGGCGCGATGTCCCTATTGCGCCTTGCCCTATGCGCACGGATTTTCAGCGCGACCGCGACCGGATTTTGCACTGCAAAAGCTTCCGCAGGCTAATGCACAAAACGCAGATGATTTTGGCACCGGAGGGCGACCACTACTGCACAAGGCTTACTCATACGCTGGAAGTTTCGCAGATTGCGCGGACAATTTCGCGCGGCCTAAGGCTCAACGAAGACCTTGCCGAGGCAATCGCGCTGGCGCATGATTTGGGCCATTCGCCGTTTGGGCACGCCGGGGAAGAGGCACTGGACAGCTCATGCGGGCTTGGCTTCAACCATACATTGCAAAGCGTGCGCGTGGTGGAGCGGCTGGAAAAAAACGGCAGGGGGCTTAACCTCACAAAAGAAACGCGGGACGGCATTGCCTGCCATTCTTCGGGCAAAGAAGCCTTTACGCTGGAGGGGAGAATCGTCCGCTACGCCGACAAAATCGCCTATCTAAACCATGATATCGAAGACTCAATACGCGCGGGTGCGCTTTTACCGGACGAAATACCGTGGAACATACGCCACAAACTCGGGCAGACAAAGACAGAGAGAATCACGGCTTTTGTTGTGAACATGACAGAAAACTCATCCGATAAAATCGCGTTTGACGCACAGCACCTGGCGCTGTACAATGAGCTGAAGGATTTTATGTTCGAGAATGTCTACACCAACACCGGCAAAACCGGCGTAAAAGGCGAAGAAGGCAAGGCAAAGGATGTCGTGCGCAGGCTGTACGCTTACTTTGCGGATAACCCCGACAAGCTTCCCGGGGAATACAAACGCATCCGCGAGGAAGAAGGCGCGGAGCGCGCCGTGCTTGATTACATCTCCGGCATGACGGACAGGTACTGCATTGCTGTATACGAAAGCGTTTTTATACCACAATCATGGGGGGTAAACATATGAAAATCATCGCTATCAACGGCAGTCCCAAAGAAAACGGAAGCACAGGCACCGCGCTTAAATATCTTGCGGGGGAGCTTCTAAAGCACGGAGTGGAAACCGAAATCATCCATGTAGGCAGCGGCCCTGTCCAAGGCTGCACAGACTGCGGCGGCTGCAGGAAAAACAACCGCGAATGTGTGTTCGGCGGCGGCGTAAACGAAGCCGCGCGGAAAATCAGTGCCGCAGACGGGCTTGTCATCGGCGCGCCCGTATATTACGGCGGGATCGCGGGCGGGGCGAAATCCTTCTACGACAGGCTGTTTTTCAAAGGGCTTGACATAAAGCTAAAAGTCTGCGCGGCTGTAACCGCGACAAGGCGCTCGGGCGGGTCTACGGTTTACAACCAGCTGAACAATTACTTCACTATATCCGGCGGGCTGGTTGCCCCTGTCACATACTGGAACGCCATACACGGTCACAACGGCGAGCAGATCATGCAGGACGCGGAAGGGCTTGCCGTACTGCGCAACCTGGCGCAGAGCATGGCGTGGCTGCTTAAAATGAAAGAAGCTACAAAAGACAGCGTACCGCCGCCCGCGATGATAAAAGACGCGCACACGAATTTTATACGGTAGGTTAAGATTGAGGGGGTTAAAAAATGCAGGCATACGAGGGTTATTTTGAAAACGGTGAATTTTTTATAGCCGGGGAAATAGCGCCTGTAAATATAAAAGGGCGCAAAAGGGCCTTTATTACGATATTGGATGAGACTGTGGAAAAAAACGCACCGAAGGAGGGCAAAGCTTTAAAAACGCCGCGCTCTCAGTCGAGAGGCCTTTTTAAAGGCAAAATCCGGATGTCGGATGATTTTGACGCGCCGCTTGATGACATGAAGGAGTATATGGAATGAGGTATTTGCTCGACACTCACGCCATTATTTGGCATTTTGATGATTCGTCGAAGCTGACGCAAAAAGCGGCGGGAATTATTGATAACCCTAAAAACAGAGTGTATATTTCTTATGTTTCTCTCTGGGAAATTGTGATAAAAATAAGTATAGGTAAGCTGGACGTAGATTTTACGCTTGACCAGTTGCTTTATGCAATTAAGGATAATGATTTTGACATCCTTCAAATCGAGGATAAATATTTACAGCAGCTCTCTACGCTCCCTTTTATACATAAGGATCCGTTCGACCGTTTGCTGGTTTCAACCGCACTCGCGGAAAATTTAACAATTATTACAACGGATGAGAATGTAAGAAAGTACGACGTTGAGTGGATTTGGTGAAGATCGACGATTTCGCAGTAACCCGCGAAAGGAAATAAACTGACATGACCTGTTTTTATTGCAAGGGGGATACCCGCCAACAGGCAAAAACACACGCGGTAACTCTCGAAAAATGTGTTATCATTGTTAAAAATGTACCGGCTGATATTTGCGCGCAATGCGGCGAGGTTTATTTTGCAGACGATGTAATGCAAAGGTTAGAGGATATTGTTGACAGGCTGGAAAATATAATCAAGGAAGTTGCCATAGTTGATTATGCAGACAGCGCGGCATAAAGCCTATTTCATCCGGTAGGGGTGTAGATTCGTGATAAAATCAATAATCGGCATAGCGTTTGATTGCCTTGACGCAAACGAGCTGGCGGACTTTTATGTTAAGCTTACCGGATGGGGAAAAGAGCTTTCGGGTGAAGAGTGGGCGGCACTGCGGACACCGGAGGGGATACTTTTAGTTTTTCAGTCGGTGCCAAATTACGTGCCGCCGGTTTGGCCGTGGAAAGACCGTGAGCAGCAGCAAATGGCGCATATAGATTTTAAAGTAGAAAACCTGCCGGAAGCAGAAGCTTTGGCACTGAAAAACGGCGCGAAGAAATCCGACATTCAATATTTCGATACTTCGACCGTAATGTTTGACCCGGCAGGGCATCCGTTTTGCTTATCGACGGTTTCGCAGTAACCCGCGAAAGGAAAGAAACTGACATGACCTGTTTTTATTGCAAGGAGATAACATAATTTCTGATTGCGAAAAACATAAAGAGAGAGCAAAAAATAATGAAGAGTCAAAAGTTGACGCCGGAATATTCAAAGCAAGCAGACAAGTATTTGAGTTCTTTAGACAGCAAATCAGAACAAAGGCTTAAAAAAGGTATTGAACGAATACCTGCGGGTGATATTATTCCATATAAGGCACATCCGGGGTATTATAGGCTCCGTATAGGGAATTATAGAATATTATTTAAATGGCTGAATGACAAACAGATCTTAATAGCACTCATTGATAGCAGAGGTCAAATTTACAAAAAGGGGGTATAAATATGGATCTGGCTATGGAAATAAACGAAATGACCAGATATTTGGATGATAATAAAAAAAGGCTGGTTTTGGAAATTATTAAGAATTTCCTGCCTGATGATGACGCTTCTCCTGATGATTTGCGTTATATTGAATTAGCTGAACAAGAGTATGCCCGCGGGGAAACAATATCTCATGATGACAGAAATTGGCAGTAGTTTACAGACATAGCAAATAGCTCGCGCCGCATAAACCCGTTCTACTAATTCCTAATTCCTATTTCCTAATTCCTACATGGGCGGTGATCCACCTGATCCCCGAAAGCTTTATAGAGGACCTGAAGTCCGCAATCCCCATCGACAGCGTGATCGCGCCTTATGTCGCGCTTAAGCGCGCGGGGCGCAACAGCAAAGGGCTTTGCCCCTTCCACTCGGAAAAAACGCCGTCCTTCACCGTGTACAGCGACAACGGCAGCTACTACTGCTTCGGCTGCGGAAAAGGCGGCGACGCCATTACCTTCATCCGCGAGGTTGAAAACCTGGATTATGTGGGGGCTATCCGGTTTCTGGCGGGGAAAGCAGGGCTTACCGTGCCGGAAACCCCGGGCGAAGAAAATGCGTCCCGCAAAAGGGCGCGCATACTGGAAATAAACAGAGAGGCCGCGCGTTTTTACCATGACTGCCTAAACTCCGATATAGGCAAAAACGCGCGGGAATATTTGGCGCGGCGCGGCCTTGGCCGCAAGACGATCAAGCGCTTCGGGCTTGGCTATGCCCCGCCCGGCTGGGACAGCTTGCGCGGTCATCTCCGCGGCAAGGGCTTTACATATGAGGAAATGCACATCGCCGCGGTTGTGTCGAAAAGCACAAAATACGAAAACTCCTGCTTCGATATGTTCCGTGACAGGATTATGTTCCCGATAATCGACCTGCGCGGCGGGGTAATCGGGTTCGGCGGGCGGCTTATGGATGGGACCGGCCCGAAATACCTCAACTCCCCGGACACACCCGTGTTCAAAAAAAGCCGCAACCTCTTCGCCCTCAATTTCGCAAAATCACAGCAGTCCGACCTGCTTATATTGGGCGAGGGCTACATGGACGTAATCGCCATGCACCAGGCGGGCTTCGGCAACAGCGCGGCGACTTTGGGCACGTCACTCACGGAAGAACAGGCGCGGTTGATGGCGAGATACTTCCGGCGCGTGGTAATCGCCTATGACTCCGACAGCGCAGGGCAAAACGCCGCAAAACGCGCGATTAACATCCTCGGGCAAAATGATGTAAGCGTTTCCGTGCTTGAGATGGAAGGCGCGAAGGACCCGGACGAGTACATCAAGAAATTCGGCGCGCAGCGGTTCGGCTTGCTTGTCGGCGGGAGCAAAAGCGCGATGAGCTTTGAGCTTGACAAGCTCAAAATGCGCTTCGACCTCGACGACCCCGAGGATAAAGTGCGCTTCCTGAACGCGTTTTGCCTCATGATGGCGGATGTTGAGAGCGGTATTATGCGCGATGTGTACATCGGGCAGATAACAAAGGAGCTGGAGGTCACAAAGGACCGCATAAGCGCGGCGGTGCAAAGCCTGCGGAAAAAGAAGCAAAACGCCGTAAATAAGAGGGAAACACATAATTTGGCAGTATTTGCGCAGGATAAAACCGAACCTTCCCGGAAACGACCGGAAAATCCCAATATAGGCGGTTATTTAGCGGAAGAAAACCTAATCGCGCTGCTGTCCGCCCACCCGGATTTTTACAGCGAAATTGCGGACAAGCTAAAGGCGCGGGATTTCTTTGACGAGGGCCACAGGCAGATATACAAGGCGCTTTCCGGCAGGATCGCGGAAAGCCTGCCGCTTGACCCCATACATTTTTCCGCGCAGCTTACGCCCGGGCAGATGTCGCGGTATTCACATATACTGGCAAAGGGGCGGGAAATACGCTTCGAGCGCGGCCAGGCAACAGAGTATTGCCGGATAATTATAGATCAAAAGGACGTGAGGAACAGCAGGGAGGTGGGCGAGATGCCCGCTGAAGAATTTTCGCGGTACATAACCTCTCTGTCGTCCAAAAAGAAATAGGGGGAGTATTGGTTGGCAACGCAAGAGAAAAGGCAGCGGCTGGTTGACGAGCTGGTTGAAACAGGCAGGGCCAAGGGCAAGCTTACAACCAAGGAGATCAACGACGTCCTCGAAGAGCTTGAGTTTGACCCTGAACAGATCGACAAGCTCTACGATATGCTGGAGTCGCTTAACATCGAAGTACAGGAAAACCTGAATATCGCGGCCGACCTGGACTTCCCCGCGGTGGCGACGAACCACGACCTCGAAGTCGCGCTTTCGGCGGAAGGCATCAACATCGACGACCCGGTAAAGGTATACCTGAAAGAAATCGGGCGCGTGCCGCTCCTAACGCCGGAGGAGGAAATCGACCTTGCCACACGCATGGACCAGGGCGACACAAACGCGCGCAAACGCCTGTCCGAGGCTAACCTGCGCCTTGTCGTATCCATAGCAAAGCGCTATGTCGGGCGCGGTATGCAGTTTCTGGACCTCATACAGGAAGGCAATCTGGGGCTTATTAAAGCCGTGGAAAAATTCGACCACACAAAGGGCTTTAAGTTCTCAACCTACGCGACCTGGTGGATACGCCAGGCGATAACCCGCGCAATAGCCGACCAGGCAAGGACAATCCGCATCCCCGTCCATATGGTTGAAACGATAAACAAAGTAAAAAAAATATCCTCCCAGCTCCTGCACAAAAACGGCCACGAACCCACCGCAGAAGAAATAAGCCTGGAGCTTGATATGCCTGTTGACAAGGTGCGCGAGATCATGCGCATTTCACAGGAGCCGGTTTCGCTCGAAACCCCAATCGGCGAAGAGGAGGACAGCCACCTCGGGGATTTCATCCCCGACGACGACGCCCCCGCCCCCGCCGAAGCCGCGTCCCACACGCTTTTGCGCGAACAGCTCGGCGAGGTCCTCTCGACCCTTACCGACCGCGAGGAAAAGGTCCTGCGCCTGCGTTTCGGGCTGGAGGACGGTCGCAGCCGCACGCTGGAGGAGGTCGGGCGCGAATTTTCCGTAACGCGCGAGCGCATAAGGCAAATCGAAGCCAAGGCACTGCGCAAACTGCGCCACCCAAGCCGTTCAAAAAGGCTGAAGGATTTTTTGGAATAAACCCTCAATCCTAAAACCTATAACCTCAATCCTGCCGAAGGCCGTAGGGGCGGGTTTCCATGCCCGCCCGTCAAAGGCGAATAGGATACTCGCGGTCGGGGATGGAACCCCGACCCTACATGGAAAATATGTTATGCCGTAGGGGCGGCAACCTGCCGCCCGAAATTCCCCTCCTTGGAGGGGTGGCGCGAAGCGCCGGGGTGGTTTTAACGCGATTTCATATTCGGTTATTTTTCACCGCTCAAGCCGCGGGGGCTGTTACTTTGCAACGCGGCAAAGTAACCAAAACGCGCCGGGGAGACCCCGGACCCCCATTTCGA
>WRLS01000052.1 GCA_009776345.1 Oscillospiraceae bacterium
ACCGTATTGGGCAACTGCGTGGCCGTGACGGTCTATGACCGGACCGTGCGCTTCGGCGGAATGAACGAATTCGTCTTCCCCCGCGCCACCCGCCCCGAGGACGCGACGCCCCAGTACGGGAATATCGGCATCCCGGCCCTCCTCCGGCTCATGGCCGACCTGGGAGCGCGCCGCGACCGGCTGGGCGCCCCGATCATCCGAGGCGCCCGCGGCAACCGCGGCGGCGACGGCGGCCCGGGCGGGGGGGGGGGAGGGGGGGGAAATGGGGGGGTTTTGGACCCCCCCCCATAAAGAAAGACCCCTTGCCGAATGTGCGGCAAGGGGTTAACTTATCTAGAAAACGAATAATTCGGGTAGCAACCTTTTGACAATTCTTGCTTTATCTAATTCTCAACAACCACCTTTATCGTCTGCCCGGGGTTTTCCGCCGCCCATTTAAAAGCTTCGGCGGCATGGCTGAAATCAAACTTATGCGTGATAAGCCCGTCGGTTTTGATCCGCCCGTCGGAAAGCCAGGTGACAGCGGTTCCGTATGCGTTGGCATAACGGTGTACACCGGCATAGTCAAGCTCTTTTTCTATAAGCGTGGCGATATCCAGCTTTACTGCGTTGCCGTCGGGGAAGCCCGCCTGTATAACTTTCCCGCCGTGCCGTGCCATACCAAAAAGCGCGGCTGTCGCTTCCTTGCTGCCCGCTGTTTCAAATACCACATCCCCTATATTTTCAAGATTAGGGCCGCCGGGGGGATATGTCAGGTCCGCGCCGAGTTTTTTTGCGGCATTGAGCCTGCTTTCTACCGGGTCTACACATATCGCGCGCCCGCCGCCCGCCGCTTTAAACGCCTGTAAAACCAGCAGGCCGATAGGCCCCGCGCCTACAATAACGCCTGTCGCCCCCAGTGGTATACGCGCGCGGTTAACACAGTGGACTGCCACTGCCGCAGGTTCTGCCAACGCGGCTTCGGTCAAAGTCAGGGAATCGGGGATGCGGAAAACAAAGCTTTCCTGTATTGTGATATAATCGCAGAAGGTGCCGTTTACGGGCGGCGCGGACATAAAAACTACATCGGGGCAGAGGTTATACCTGCCGCTTTTGCAAAAACTGCACAGGCCGCAGGCTATACCGGGTTCAATGACTACCCTGTCGCCTTCTTTGAAGTTTTTTGCGCCTTCACCCAGCGCTTCTACGGTGCCGCTTGCTTCGTGGCCGGGTATGTACGGTTCGGTCACTACGAAATTACCGAGCCTGCCGTCCTTGTAAAAATGCACATCAGAGCCGCAGATACCGTTCGCGGCGATTTTAATAAGCACCTCACCTTTTTGGGGGATCGGTACTTCCCTTTCCTCGATGCGCAGGTTGTGCTGCGCATCGAGGAACAAACAACGGTTTATTGCACTCATGCTATTTATCCACCTCCATCATTTAATACCCAATCGCATTAAACGCGTCCATTGCTTTAGTGGGAGTGCCGTCCGCGCGCCACGCGCTCAGCGGGTATTTGCTCCAAACACGCGCGCCCTCAGGCTCCCACCAAAACAGCCCGGTGCAAAGCGGCTCAGTATGAATTGACGCGATCGCGTCCATCATAAGCGAAAAGCTCTCATCCTCTTCCTCGTCCACGCCGCCGATCTCCACGATCTGGAACTCCCTGCCGTAACGCGCCGGAATTTCCTTCATTGAGCGGTTCCAATCCGCGGCGGCCTGCTCATAGGTGGTCCCGTTTGCTTTCGCGAGGTGCCAAGGATAAAACGAAAACCCCATAATGTCGTAACGGCAGTCATTTTCCGCCAGCTTATCGAAATAGTTTATGATGAAATCCGTGTCGTTGAACTCCGCCAGATGGATCATCGTTTTGCTTTTTGGGGATGCCGCCTTCACGCCGTCATGCCCGGCGTTGTACAGCCTTGCAAGCTTAGAGAAATCGTCGGTGCTTCCGTCGGGCAGTACCATGCCGGGGTTAGTTTCGTTGCCCAATTGTACCCACTCCGGCACAACGCCATTGTCAACGAGGAGCTTTACGGTTTCGTAGGTATAATCATGCAGCGCTTTTACAAGCCCGTCGAAATCCAGCCCTTCCCATGCCTTTGGTTTGACCTGCTTGCCGGGGTCGCACCAGGTATCGCCGTAGTGGAAATTGAGCATGATCCTGTAACCGGCATTTTTGCACTTTACCGCGAATTCCATTGTTTCGCGGGCGGAGCAGTGGCCCCTGTGCGGGTCGTCCGACGGGTCCACCCATGTGCGCAGACGTATCGCGTTGTGGTTATAATCCTTGAGTGTTTCAAGAAGGCACTTCTCATTACCGTTTTTATCTTTGAACACAAAGCCGGATTCCAGCATCTGCGGGTACCAGCTGATGTCGCTGCCCACCGCGAAGTTGCGGTTCATTTCATATTTTTGCATATCATTGCTCCTATCATATTTTTTTATTTAACAATCAAGCTAACCTCGGCGGGTTCAAGCCCGTCCGCAGATACGGTTATTTTTACGTCACCGGCTTCACGCTTTGCGCGGATTACCGCAAGCAGCAGCCCGCAGTTAGCGCGCATTGAAGCGCCTTTAAAGGATTCATGGCTGTCCGCCTTGCCGTTGTCCAGGCCGACTAACTCCGCCGCGCCTTCAACTTTTACGGTAATTTTATTATCCGCCGCGGGATGGAACACGCCCCTGCTGTCCTCTATTGCAATCTCAATATGCGCGATGTCCCGACCGTCCGCTCCTAGCGTTTGGCTGTCGCAGACCGCGCGGATCACAGCCGGCGCCCCCGCCGCTTCTACCTTATGGCGGCAGGCCTCTTTGCCGTCTATGTAGCCGATGACCTCAACCGTTTCGGATGTAACAGGCACGTCCCAGCTAAGGAACATATCGTCGGTATTTGCGACAACCGGGGTTTTGTCCCAATGCGCGTAGGTTTCTGTCATGCCGTACATGGGATAGCTGTAAGCTTTTTTGCCGTAGGATTTGCCGCCTACAAAAAGCTCGGCGTATTCGCAGTTTGTATAGCACAGCACCGGGATGATTTTGCCGTCCGGGAAATCTGTGTTGCGGTGGGGGAAAACATATGCCATTGGGTTTTCCCTGTCCCAGATGCTCCTGTAAAAATAGTAGTGGTCCTTTGGGAATCCGGCGGTGTCGATTACGCCGGAGCTTGCGCTCCTGTCCGGCCAGTGCGCCTCACCGAGGTAGTCAATGCCTGTCCACATAAAATCGCCGATTACATAGTCGTGAACCATTGTATAACGCAGGAGCTTGCCCGCGTAAACAGGCGCGGCATAGTACGCCCTCCTCCACGCGTTTGACGGCATCTCAAGCCGGTAATCGCCCCTTCTGCCCGAAGCGGACGGGTTTTCCGCGCCCATAATCAGCCAATCGGGGTTTGCGCGCTTGTCGTCGTCGTAAAGCGTTTCTGCCCGCGTCCTCCAGCGGCCGGTGTAGTTGTAGCCAACAATGTCCAGCGTATCCAAAAACTCATCCGTTGCGCGGCGTGGCTCGGCACAGATCTGGTCGCACGCCTGTGTGCAAAGCCGCGATGGGTCGAGCTTTTTGCAAATATCTTGGAGCGATTTCGCAAGCAAGTGGCCGTCCGCCTGTGTCTGCTCCGGCACTTCGTTGCCGATGCTCCACATTATAATAGAAGGGTGGTTGCGGTCACGCAGCACCATTGCTTCTATGTCAGATTTATGATGCCCGTCGAACCATTCGGAATATCCGCGGCTCTCATGCGTATTACTGCCGAAGATTTTCCACTTTAGCTGCGCCCATTCGTCAAAAGCCTCATCCATAACGTAAAAGCCCAGCTCATCGCACAAATCCAGCAGTGCGGGGTCGGGCGGGTTATGTGCGCAGCGTATCGCGTTGCAGCCCATTTCCTTTAGCTTTAATAGCCTTCGCCGCCACATTTTCGGCGGTACAGCCGCCCCGACAGCGCCGCCGTCATGATGCACGCACACGCCGTTCAGTTTTACCCGCTCGCCGTTTATCAGGCACCCCCTGTCCGGGCAGAACTCCACCGTCCGCACGCCGAAAACAGTTTCACATGAATCCAAGACTTCATCGCCGCGCATAAGCGATTGCACAGCTTTGTAAAGATACGGCGACTCAGCAGACCATAACTGCGGGGCGGTTATAGTCAGCTCTGCGGTGTTTTCGCCGGAAACTGCGGCTTCACTGCTTTCCTGCGCGGCCGGTTTGTTTTCGCTGTCGAATATTTCTGTTTTGAGGACAACCCCGCTTTCGCCCGAAAGGTTAACAGAGGTCGCAATTTTTACAGCCGCGCTACCGTCCGCGCCGCACTGTGTTGTTATGTATGTGCCATAGGTTGGTATGTGCGTTTTGTTTACACATCTCAGCCATACATCCCGCGTTATCCCCGAACCCGTGTACCACCGCGAATTCGGCTGGAAGGAGTTGTCGATGCGCACAGCAAGCTCATTCTCGCCGCCGTAAATAAGCGCGTCCGTAATATCGAACTCAAACGGCGTGTAGCCGTAGACATGGCCGCCAAGCTCTTTGCCGTTGAGCCAAACCGAAGCGCACATATACGCCCCGTCAAACATCAGCGAAACAAGCTTGCCTGCGCATCCGCTGTCTGCACGGAAGCGCTTTTTGTACCAACCGACTCCCGCCTTTACATACCCGCCGGAGCCGAATGTAGGCGAATTTTCATCAAAGGGGTACTCGACGCTCCAGTCGTGCGGCAGCTGTACGGGGCGGTAGCCCGTTAAATCGTCGCCGGGAAAATCCCCATGTTCTTCAGCCAGCTTAAAATTCCAGCCAAAGCCGAAAAACTCCGTGCTTCTAACGCGGCTGTCCTGTAAGCACATAAAATTAACCACTCCTTCATAAAAAATAATGTTGACAAGCCCATGGTAATACTGTACAATGTATCCATACCTATATATATATATATATATATATATATATATTGTACAACACATTTCAACAATTATCAATAGCTAAAAATTACGCGAAATACGGCGGTGTGCCAGCAAATACATAAAATTAACCGCCTCTTCATAAAAAATTCATATTGACAAACTTGAAAACACACTGTACAATGTAAATACTATACAATAATCATCCATATTTATCAATACCTGCGCAGTATTTTTGTAAGCTTTGCACGGATCACGGAAAAAACCGGGGCGGATGTCCCGTCAATAGGGGGGATTCGGTTGACAAAGGCACCTAAGGCTTCAGCGGCAACGGCAGGCAGGAGGAAATCTGTCTATAATCAGTTTCTGCAGTACAGGCCGCTGCTTTTAATGCTTCTGCTCCCCTTTGCGTATATCGTGATTTTCGCCTACATACCAATGAGCGGCCTGGTCCTGGCCTTCAAAAACTACACCTACGCCGGTGGGATATGGGGCAGCGATTGGGCGGGGCTTACAAATTTTCGGTTTTTCTTTATATCGGGCGCGGCGCGCTCCGTAATCCCCATGACACTTGCGTACAACCTGGCGTTTATCACGGTGGGTATGTTTGTGCAGGTGTCCTTTGCGATTATCTTGAATGAGGTAATCGGCAAGGTGTTCAAGCGTGTTACACAGTCCATGATGCTTCTGCCGCATTTTATCAGCTGGGTCGTGGTTTCGGCTCTTGTATACAATATCCTCAACTTTGAATTCGGCGTACTCAACAACGTGCGCGCGGGTATAGGGCTGGCGGATGTAAACGTATACGGCATGGTCGGGCTTTGGCCTTTTATAATGGTCTTTTTGAGCGTCTGGAAGGGCGCGGGCTACGGCACAATCATCTACTTGGCGAATATCACGAGCATCGACCCGCAGATTTTCGAAGCCGCGCAGATCGACGGCGCAAACGCCTGGCAGCAGATACGCAGGATCACACTGCCGCACCTAAAGCCCACGATGATAATCTTATTTTTACTGGCGATGGGCAATATGTTCCGCGGCGGCCTTGATATGTTTTTCCAGATCATCGGCAACAACGGTATGCTTCTGCCCCGCGCGGATGTAATCGACGCGTATGTTTTCCGCCTGCTGACAAGCTCGGCGGATATCGGCATGGCGGCGGCGGCGGGCCTGTTCCAATCAGTGCTGGGCTTCATCACGGTTTTGACAGCCAATTTTATCGTGAAGAAAATCGAGCCCGATTATTCGCTCTTTTAAGGGGGGACCGAGATGCAAATTACCGCTGCCCGCCGCAACAGGATAAAAATTACCGGCGACCGCATTGTGCTGAATGTGATATCCTACATAGCACTGTCGCTTTTCGCGCTGGCTTGCGTTATCCCGTTTTATCTGATCATCGTGTCCTCCTTTACCAGCGAGCGCGCAATCCTCACCCACGGGTTCAGTATGTGGATACGGGAGTTTTCTATAGAAGGCTTCGAGATCATACTCACCAACCCCGCGCTTATCGCCCGGGCTTACGCCAACACAATCGGCGTTACGCTTGTCGGGACGGCTGTCGCCGTGTTCCTTGCGACAATGGCGGGCTATGTCCTCCAGCGCAGGGACTTCGCCTGGCGCAACCCGATCATGTTTATCTTCTACTTCACCATGCTGTTCAATGGCGGGCTTACGCCTTACTACATACTTTGCGTGAGATATCTCGGCTTCACCAATTCCTACCACGCACTGCTTTTGCCGGGTATGTTTTCCGTGTGGAATATGATCATCGCGAAAAACTATATGCGCACCATCCCGGATGAGATTGTCGAGTCCGCCAAAATCGACGGCGCTGGGGAGTTCCGTATATTTATCCAGCTTATACTCCCGCTTGCGACCCCGCTTTTGGCTACGCTCGGGCTGTTTACCGCGCTGGGCTACTGGAACAACTGGATGGACGCCATGCTGTTTATACGCGACAGGGATATGTACACGCTGCAGTATTTCCTGCAGAATATGCTGCGCAGTATCCAGGCACTGCGCGTAGTGGCGGAAATGTCCGGGCTTGTCGTGCCTGTAATGCCGGCGGAAAATATGAAAATGGCTATGACCCTAATCGTCACCGGCCCCATCATCTTTGCGTACCCCTTTGCACAGAAATACTTCCTCAAGGGGCTTACCATCGGGGCGATTAAGGGATAGAATATGCACCGCTAATTATAAGGAGGAAATTCAATGACCAAAAAGCTTATCTGCATCACACTTGTCTGCGTCTTGGCGGCAAGCCTTTTCGCCGCTTGCGGGGGCGGTTCGGCACCGCCTGCCGCGAATACCCCTGCGCCTTCATCAAGCAGCGGCGGCACAACAACTACGGCACCCGCCGACGATGCCGGGCTTCCCCATGTAAACTTGACCATGTACCTGCTGGGCGATGAGCCGCCCGACCTGGCGCTCGTTTACAGCGACCTGGTCAACCCGCTTCTGAACGAGAAAATCAACGCGACGCTCACGACCAATTACCTCAGCTGGGGCGACTGGCGGGATATGTATTCCCTGATCCTGGCGGCGGGCGAGGACGTTGACCTTATGTTCACCGCCGACTGGGCGCTTTTCGCGGAAGAATCCGCAAAGGGCGCGTTCATGGAATTCACGCCGGAATTTATGGCGGAGTATATGCCCAACACCCTACGTTACCAGAACCCCGCATCCCTCATGCAAGCCACGATTAACGGCAAAACTACGGGCATCCCCAAGAATATCTCCGGGCTTGAGGGCGAAAGCTGGATTATGATCCGCAAGGACCTTCGCGAAAAATACGGCATGGATGAGATCAAAACAGCCGAACAGCTGGAAGCTTACTTCGTTGCCGTTACACAAAATGAAGACGGCGTATTCCCGCATCACGCGTCAGCCGACGGCGGCTTCCTAAGCCAGATGTACACCCAAATCCACGAGCTGTTCTTCCTGCCCGGCACAGACAGCCAGATCAGTTATGCGTTCCCGGGCGACGGCGTTGTGCCGCCCGCTTCGGCAATCGAGTATTTCTGGTTCAGGGAAGACCTTCTCCCATACTTTGAAACGATGAAGAGATGGGCGGACATGGGCTTCTGGTCCGCAAACGCGATCAGCAACGACATACAGGTGCGCGATTCGTTTGAAAACGGAAGGTCGGCTTCTCTTACCTGGAACTTCACAATTTTCCGCGCGCTTGAAAACCTTCGCAAGAACAACGAAGAATGGGATGCCGAAGCCATTGACATCAACCCCGGCACAGCGCGCCGCGGTTCCTTCTTCACCAATGACATTATCGCAATAGCAGCGGCTTCCCGCAATAAAGAACGCGCCGCAATGTTCATCGACCTTCTCAAAGATGAACAGGATCTTGAGTTTTACAACGCGCTTATCGGCGGGATTGAAGGGACCCACTATATCCTCAATGCCGACGGCACACGTTCCGCGGGCCCCGACTTCGAGAAATACCCGTGGAACCCCAGCACCTGGTGCTTTAACCCCGCGCCCGGCGTTGCCGCTGAAGAAGGCGGCGAGCTTGAATGGTGGAGCGCGAAGCCGGAGGAAGACATCTGGACCGATATGCAGATGCAGTGGATCAAGTTCCCCGAAGTCATGGGCTTCCGCCTTGACCTTGAGCCTATAAGGGCTGAATACATGGCGCTTACCGCTCTTAGGGATGAGTACAGGCCGATGTTGCAGCTCGGAATGGCAGCCGATATCGGCGCCACATGGGCCGAGTGGAAGCAAAAAGCCGAAAACATCGGGCTTGATAAGATGATGGCGGAAATTCACAGCCAGTACGACGCTTGGCTTGCGGTAAGGTAAGCACCGCACAAACGCCCCTGCCCCCCGGATATTTCGGGGGGCAGGTTTAAAGTTGCAAATATAGTCAGTCAATTTCAAAACGGTAAACCGTTTTGAAACCGTGGGCTTTGCCCACGGGCACACCAAAGGTGTGCGACTGACTATGAAACAAGGTCAACGCCGCCTTTGGCGGCGCACGGCGTATGCCGCAACTTAAAAACAGTAAACTGTTTTTAAGTTGACCAGTTATAATATATCATTGGAGGACAATATGCCGAATATAACCTACGAAGAAACCCTGGCAAATGTAAACACAAACTCAAGGCCGTCAGATTTGAAGATCACAGATATGCGCTTCGCCGAGCTGGAGGGCGCGCCGTACCCCTGCATTTTGATGAAGCTGTACACGAACCAAGGCATAGTGGGGTTTGGCGAAGTGCGCGACATGGCTTCAAAAACCTACGCGCTTATGCTGAAAGGCCGGCTGCTGGGCGAAAACCCCTGCAATATTGATATGCTTTTCCGCCGTATTAAGCAGTTCGGCGGGCAGGGCAGGCAGGGCGGCGGCGTTTCTGCGGTGGATATAGCGCTGTGGGATATCGCGGGCAAGGCGTACAATATCCCAGTATATCAAATGCTCGGCGGCAAGTTCCGCGATAAAATGCGCATCTACTGCGACACGGATATAGAGTTTCACAGGGATTCGCGCTCTGACGGGCAGAACATGGGATATGCGCTGAAAAAAAGGATGGAAAGCGGCTATACAATCCTAAAGATGGATCTGGGCATTAACCTGCTTTACGGCGTACCCGGTACGCTTACCGCACCGCTTGGCTTCTTTGAGGAACAGCGCAGGCTCTCCGAGCTGTCCCGCAAGCTCTATCCCACGCCGTGGGAGGCCGATGCCTACAACGAGCGCGTTGCTGTGCGCAATACCAAAGATACCGACGAGCTGATGGAGCGCTTTATCGCCCGCAATAACGCAAGGCGGCATACGCCCAAGCACCCTTTTACCGGCATACAGATCACAGAAAAAGGGCTTGATTATTTAGAGGAATATGTAAGCGAGGTACGCTCAATCATCGGCTACGACATCCCCTTGGCAACTGACCATCACGGGCCTATTGGCGTGGATGAAATAATAAAGCTGGCGCGCCGCATTGAAAAATACAACATAGCGTGGCTAGAGGACCCCATCTCCGTGCAGTACCCGGAGCAGTGGCGCAAGCTTGTCAGCAGCACAAACATTCCCATATGCACGGGCGAGGACATTTATCTTGCCGAAAACTTTGAGCCGCTCATGAACGTAAACGGCATTACAATCGCGCATCCCGACCCGCTGTCCGCAGGGGGGATACTGGAAACTAAAAAAATAGGCGACCTTGCTCAAAAATACGGCGTGCGAATGGCATTGCATCAAGCGGCGTCGCCCATACACGCAATGGCCGCCGCGCATATCGGCGTGGCCACCGAAAACTGCTGGGCCTGCGAATTCCACGCCCATGATGTGGCGTGGTGGAATGACCTTATCATCTCCAAAATGCCGAAACCGCTGGTTAACCGTGGGTTTATTGACGTACCCGACCTGCCGGGGCTTGGCATTGACGATCTGAACGACGAGGTGATAAAGGAGCATATTTCATCTTGGGATCAAGGTCTGTGGGAGCCGACCGACCAATGGAACTTCGAATACGCCTCCGATGGCTTCTAGGGAGGTATAATGGAAAATAAAGTTGCACTTATTACAGGCGCGGGTTCCGGGCTTGGCAGCGGGATTGCGCGCGTACTCTGCGCCGAAGGCTACGATATCGGCCTGCACACCGGCTCCAACATAGAAAGGGCGGTCAGCTTAAAAGAGGAGCTTTCCGCAACAGGGAGAAAAGTCGAAGTGCTTCCCGCTGACCTTTCACTTGGCGGCGGCGCGGCAAAGCTGTTTGAGAAGTTCGGCAAAAGCTTCGGGCGGCTTGATATCTTTGTAGCCAATGCCGGGGTATCGCTGTTCGGGCGTATACCGGACATGACAGAAGAACGCTTTGATTTAATCCACAACATCAATTACAAAAGCGCGTATTTCTGTGTACAGCAGGCTGCAAAAGCCATGATTTCATGCGGGTCTAGGGGCAGTATGGTGCTGATTTCCTCTAACCACCACGCTACGGTGTCACGCGGGAATTCGGCGTACTCCATCTCCAAAGAATCCATGGTAAAGCTGACAAAACACGCCGCGGTGGATTTTGCCGGGCATGGCATCCGTGTCAACTGTATTGCCCCGGGCTGGGTAAATACAGGGGAAAAGCGTATGGAGGGGCAGCATGACGAAGCGATTAAGACCATCCCGCTGCACCGTTGGGTACAGCCGGAGGAAATCGCGCAGTGGATTTTATTTTTGAGCAACAGCGCGGCGGCGGCTTCTTTGACCGGGGACACTATCGAGCTGGACGGCGGCGTGCGGCTGATGTCCGGCGACCCTAGGTTTTATTTTGATTAGAAAACAAAAAAGGTGGTTTTTATATGCCTTGGGATTTAAAAAAAGCAATCGGATCGAGCGCGATCCCGCCTACGCCTTTTGACGACAGCGACCGGATTGATACGTGCGACCTTGAGAGGGTGTATGAATTTATCGTGCAGTGCGGCTCTACATCCATAACAACCCCCGTTATGGTAAGCGAGTTTGAAGCGCTGTGCGAGGATGAGCGAAAACTAATGGTGCGCATTGCCTGCGAAGTTTCCGGGGGGCGCAGTGCGGTTATCGCAAACGCCACCGCGCCATGTATGCACAAAGCCGCGGATTACGGCGCATACGCGCAAAAATGCGGTGCCGACGCCGTAATCGCAATGGCGCCCGCAGGTGTGGATTATTCATATGTTAAGCGGTATTTCACGGCGATATCAGACGCGGTGTCAATCCCGGTGATGATCCAAAACCATTCGGGGGCGGGCTTTATGCTAAGCTCGGAGCAGGTCATAGAGCTTTGCGAAACCATCGAAAATGTCAAATGGGTCAAAGAAGAGCGCCAACCGGGGCCGATCTCGGTCGGCAGTGTAAACGCGGTTAAAACAGACGCGCTGGAAGGGATTATGTCCGGCTATGGAAGCCAGTACGCGCCGCTGGATTTTGAGCGCGGGGCGATTGCCTGTATCCATGCCTGTGAATGGGCCGACCTTGTCCAGCCGGTATGGGATTTATTCTTCGAGGGCAAAGCGGATGAAGCACGGAAGCTGCATTATGCTACACTCCCCGCGCTCCAGCTTGAAGGGCTGATGGGTATGCGCTACGCCAAAGAAGTACTTAGACGGCGCGGCGTGTTCAAAAACACAAATATGCGCAGGGCGGCGCGTGAACTTTCAGCCGACGACCATAAGGAAATCGACCGTATATTTACTTTAGTTTCGCCGTATATGAGGGATATTAACACTAATTCCAATTGAAATGTCAACCAAAAAATCGGTCAAAAATCGCATATACGCAACGATTTTCGACCGATTTTTTTGGGACATTTCTAATTGGAATAAGCGTAAGCTGTAATACACCGTTTAATATTATGTGAAGGATTGCATCGCAAGAATCACTTGCGGTATTATATAGATACCTTAATTTTGATTGGAGCCTGTAAATAAAAAGTCAAGTCCTTTTAAGTAGTATTTAAAAATTATTCATCTATCAAAAAGCACGCGCAACAAACAAGCCGCCGCGGCTGTTGAAATGTTGAAAACCGCGCTA
>WRLS01000053.1 GCA_009776345.1 Oscillospiraceae bacterium
TGCGCTGCCCCAACGCGCACGCCATGGAAAAGATGAGGCGCAAGGGCTTTATCACCAATTTTGACGTATCCGCGGGCGTACTTTACAGGCCGTATCATCTCTGCGGGGCGGAAACCGCGATGTCGATTATATGCGCGGGGCTGTTGGGCGTACCAACCGGAAGCCCGGAGATTTTGCCCTACACGGATATTATTTGCTCTGCGCGTCGGAATATGAAGGCGGGCGAGCTGGTAGGACCAAAATTTGACAGCGGCTGGAACCGTGATTTCGCGTGTTCGCTGGTGCGCGGTACCCGCTTATCGCCCGATGCGCCGATCCCGTTTTTCATGCTGGAGGGCAACCGCCTTTCCAAAGATGTCCCCTGCGGTACCGTGATCACATTGGATATGGTAGAAGAACCTAAAGACAGCGCGTTATGGGGGCTTCGGCGCGAGCAGGATAAAGTTTTTGCCGACATGTTGAAGTAACCTGAACCATACATCTTTTAAGGATGGTACTGCATATGCCGGAGCCGACGGGGATTATTTTCGATATCGACCACTTCGGCGTACATGACGGCCCGGGGATACGCTGTGTTGTATATTTCAAAGGCTGCCCCCTGCGCTGTTTATGGTGCCACAGCCCCGAATCACGGGAGTTCGGCGCACAGCGGGTTTTCATCGCGTCAAAGTGCCTGTCCTGCGCTGAGTGCGAGGGGGACGGCTGCCCGCACGGCGCGTCACAGCTATGCGGCAGAGAGGTAGCTTTGTCAGAGCTTGCCGCGGAGATTTTAGCGGATAAAGTTTTCTTCGCGGCATCAGGCGGCGGGGTTACGCTTTCGGGCGGGGAGGTTTTGGCGCAGCCGAATTTCGCCGCCGCACTGCTAAAGCGGCTTCGGGATGAAGGGATACATACTGTCGTAGAAACCTGTGTAATGACCGCACCCGATTTTCTGAAAGAAATATCCCCGCTCGTGGATATCTTTTACTGCGATGTAAAAATCATGGATTCGGATAGGCACAGGCTTTACACAGGCGCCGGTAACGAAGCGATACTCGAAAATATTGCGCTCCTTGCCAAATTGCGGGAAGGCCGCGGGGTTGTTTTGCGCGTGCCGCTCATCCCCGGCTATACGGACGCGCCGGAGGATGTCGCGGAGGTTTACCGTTTTGCGGCACAAACAGGCATACGGGAGGTGCATCTTCTGCCGTATAACACATCTGCCCCCGCGAAATATCAGTGGCTGTCTTTGCCGTATCCGCTTGGCTTATTGGAACGCCAAAGCGCGTCCGATTTAGAAGGGCTTGCCCTTTCCGCGCCGACGGGTATAAAGGTAACAATAATTTAAAGGAGCGTGATTTTCTTGCCCGCAAGTATCCGCGTAAAAACGCTTGGCGAAAACATTCGGGATTGTATGCTATGCCCGAAAACTAATTTCACCGATTTGGGCAGCATCCTGTCTGAATCCGGTAGTGAGCCGCTTATTGTCCGCAATGCCCTTGCCGTAAAACGCAAGCTTAGTATCGTGCCTGTAGCGGTCTGGCAGGGGCAGCTTGTCCCGGGCAGTATCACACTGCCGGAAAGCGACCTGTTTTTAACCGAGGCCCTGCCCGATTACGCCACCGCGCAGGAAAAAGAAAACGCGCGTGCAAGGGGCTATTCGGTAAGCTCGATTGTGGGGCATATTGTACCGTCGTACCCAAAACTGCTAAGACTGGGCGTTTGCGGCATACGAAAGGACGCTCGGGAACGGCTTGAAACGGCAAAATCGGAAAGCTCAAATGCTTTTTACAGGGCTTGTATAATCGTCATGGACGCGCTGGAGGTTTTCGCGCTGCGCTATTCTGAGCATTGCGCCGATTTGGCGGAAAAAGAACCCGACCCCATACGCGCTGATGAGCTTCGCGCCATGGCAAGCGACTTGCAAAACTGCCCATCCAAACCCGCAAAAAGCTTTTCCCAAGCGGTAAATGCAATATGGCTGACACATCTGGCGTTTCAGCTAACAGGCAACGCCCTTGCGATCGGGCGGTTTGATCAGCACGTGTGGCAGTATCTTAAAGCTGACCTGGAAAACGGTGTCATCAGCATGGAAAGCGCGCAGGAGCTTGTGGACTGCTTCATGCTGAAATTTAACGAGCGCGCGCTGGACAACGGCATCACCTTCGCGAAAACCGACTTTGAGAAGGCGCGGGAGGGCAATGAGGCCAACTGGGCAAAACGCGACCCCTTCGCCCACCAGACCCAGCGTACAAACGCGCGCGACAATGTTGACGCCACCAACCACTGGCTGCAAAATGTGATTGTCGGCGGTGTCGGCACTGACGGGGAGGACGCGGCGAACCCCGTCACCTACATGGTGCTGGAAGCCTTTGACCGCAACCGAATGACCAACCCCTGCCTTACTGTGCGGCTTTCATCAAAAACATCGCCGGAGCTTTACAGAAAAAGCTGTGAGGTGCTTCTAAACGGCGGCGGCCTTCCCGCATTTTTCAACGACGACGCGATCATCCCCGCGCTGACAAGATGGGGGATACCGCTTGAGGATGCGCGGGATTACACAAACGACGGCTGTTGGGAGATAATCATCGCCGGGCGCAACGACTTTTACTTCGACCGCTTTAATATGCTGCGGTGCCTGGAATGGGCGCTCAACCGCGGGAAAAGCAGGATTGATGGAAAGCTTGAGGCTCCCGATCCCGGCGACCCCTCTGCGTTTGACTGCTACGACCGGGCATATTCCGCATTTTTGGATGAGCTTTATTACGAGCTTGACGGTCTGATGGAAAAAAACCACCGCGAATTCGGCGCGCGATATGATATTGCGCCTGTGCCGCTCCTCTCCGCGCTTTTAGATGGCCCCATGGAAGCAGGGGACGACATGACAAAATGCGGCGCGAAGTATGTTACCTACGGGCTGATTGCGGAAGGCGCGTCCCATGTGGCGGACTCCCTTGCCGCAATAAAAAAGGTTATATTCGAGGATAAGGCGGCATCCATGCCGGAGCTGATCCGCGCTTTGGATGATAACTTTACCGGACATGAGGCACTGCGCGCGAAGCTCATGAACGCGCCGAAGTACGGCAGGGGCGACGCTTACGCCGATGATATCGCGGCAGATGTTTTTGATAAGTTTGCGCAGAAAACCGCGGAGCTTAACAAAAAATACACAAACATGATTTTTCTTCCGGGCGCGGGGACTTTTTCGTGGTACATCGCAATCGGCGAGGGCTGCGGCCCGTCACCTGACGGCAGGTTAGCGGGTGAAGCTGTCAGCAGCAATATGTCACCGTCGGCGGGTGCGGCAACGCGCGGAGTGACCGGCTCAATCATATCGCACACGGCTTTGGATATGACAGCGCTTCCGGTAGGTTCCCCAACAGACCTGCGGCTTTCCGCAAAGCTTGTAGAGGGCGAAGGCGGCATGGAGCGGCTGATGGGCGTTGTGAAAAGCTTTGTTACGCTGGGCGGGAATATGCTCACGCTGACAGTCGCGGACACCGGGCTGTTGAGAAAAGCACAGGAACAGCCGGAAAAATACCGTGACCTGCGCGTGCGGATGGGCGGCTGGTCGGCGTACTTTACGATGCTTTCAAAGGAACAGCAGGAGTATCATATTCAAAAAGAGGAGGGGATCTAGCTTGTCTGCTTTCCCTGATATAAAAGGAAAAATCACGCGGTGGGATGTGCTCGTAATCGGGCATTTGAGGTGGAACCGCTATTTCGGCGAAAGCGCGGACAGCCCGCCGAGGGGCAGCCCGTCCACCTGCAGCTCTACGCTTGTTACAGGAAAAATGCCCGACGGCTCGGTTTACAGGCTGATTGTGGACCCGACAATCCGCCGCAGTGACGGTGAGTATTACTTCGACCTAAACCGCCGCACAGGGCTTGCGCCCGAGGATATCACGCACTGCTTTACCACGCACCACCACTTCGACCACTGGAACGGGCTGAAATATTTCCCGGGCGCGGCATGGCTTACAGGCGAGGGCAATAAAGCGCTGATCGCGCAGGCGTCCGAACAGGCGGCGCGTGAGGGGACCGAGCCGGGCGACGGGCTTGCGCCAAATATTGACGCTTCACGCCTGCAGGAGGTTGAGGGCGAATTTTTACCAGGGGTATTCGCCGTGCCGCTTCCCGGGCATACGCCGGATATATTCGGCGTGGCTTTTCGGGGCGCGGGTAAGCGCGTTATCCACGCATCAGACAGCGTCATGACAGCCTACCACTTTGAGGACGGCATAACGGAATTCCAGACAGACCCGGGGCTTATCGCAAAAGCGGCGGCGAGCATTGAAATGATGAAAAACTGCTATGATATAGTAATACCGGGGCATGACAGTATGATTGTACTGTAGCTTATAAGGAGGCTGAAATGGAATACGTACGCTTTGGGAAAACACAGGAAACGGTCAGCAGGATCGGTTTCGGCGGGGCAACAGCGGGGCTTAGAAATTATCTGGGCGAGTTTGACCCCGACAATCCCGCAACCAGAAAAACGATCTATACCGCGCTTGAGGCCGCCTTGGAAAACGGGATAAACTACTTCGACACCGCCCCTGCTTACGGTGAAGGCGCATCGGAGGAGATGTTCGGCGAGGTACTCGGCAGTGTGCCAAAGGACAAAATTTTCCTCGCGACAAAATGCGGCCCCACGGATTATGACGGCGTTATGCGCTCCATCGAGCAGAGTTTGAAGCGGCTGAAGCGGGACAGCATCGACCTGCTTCAAATCCACGGCAGCGGTTACAGCAGGGAAACGGCGCGGGATATCTTGTCCCACGGCGGGATGCTCGAAGCCATGGAGCAGCTGAAGAAGGACGGGGTTGTCCGCTTTATCGGCTTTACCAGCGAGGACAACAACGCCGCTGTCTACGATTTCATGGAAAGCGGGCGCTTTGATACAGTGCAGCTTTGCTATAATTTTATATACCAGCACCCCTACGACCCCAGCCGCTCCCACGGAAGCTTGTGCGAAGCCAAAAAACTGGATATCGGCACGGTCTGTATGCGCGCGGCGACCTCAGGCATTTTCCAAAAATGGATGCGCATGGTCCGCCCCGATGACGATTTTGACTACACCGAGGCCTTGATCCGCTTCACGCTGTCTAACCCGCTTATAAATGTGGTTTTGATCGGTATGCGCAGCGTAGGGGAAGTTATGCGCAATATCGCCCTCGAAGCCGATAAGTCAGCCCGCTTTGATTTAGATGAGCTTCATGAGCGCTATATATAGGGGGATATCCTCATGGACGACACGATGATACAAAAATATCTCGACAGAATCGGCTGGCGGGGGGAATTGTCGCTTTGCCGCGAAACGCTGGATAAACTGCAAACCCTGCATTGTAATAGCGTCCCATATGAAAACCTGGATATCCTGGCGGGTGTGCCTATATCGATGGATGCCGATGATTTATACGATAAAATCGTGGAACGTCGGCGCGGCGGCTATTGCTTTGAGCTGAACGGCCTGTACGGTTGGCTGCTGACATGGCTGGGGTTTCAAGTGGGCGATTTTATGGCGCGTTTCCTACTCGATGAAGACGTAATACCCATGCGAAGGCACAGGGTGCTTGTCGCGGAGCTGGACGGCGAGCGACTTTTGTGCGATGTAGGGGTAGGTATAGAGGCTCCCCGCAAGACAATCCTATTGGAAGAAGGGGTCATACAAAACGACGGGTTCAGGGATTATAAAGTGGAGCGTGACAGCTTTCTCGGTTGGGTTCTTTGGCAAAAGCATGACAGCGGCTGGAAACGGTTTTACTCATTTACTGAGGAGCCGCAATTGCCCAAAGACTACATAATGCCGTCGTTTTACTGTGAGCGGCACCCCGCGTCTATCTTCAACAAAGAGCAAATGATAGCGGTCAAAACCACGGACGGGCGGCGCACGCTGGACAGCGAAATTTTCAAGATATTCACGCCGCAAGGGGTCAGCACTGCTGTAGCAGGGTCCCGAGATGAATATACACAGATGCTGAAAAGCTATTTCGGGATAATCATTGAAAACCAATGAAAAGGGGAGAAGGGGATGGCAAATTTCACGTCTGAAAAAATCATCGCAAATACATTTGTAATACGCGGCGCGGGCTGTGACAGCTATTTGCTTGCAGGCGAAAAAGAAGCGGTGATGATCGACTCCGGGATGTCCGAGCATAATATCCGCGAGTTTGCCGAGGGCGTCTGCGGGCGGGCTGTCCGCTGTGTTGTCAACACGCACAGCCATTTCGACCACACCGCAGGGAACGGTTTCTTTGACATTGTATACGCCACCGAAGGCATTTCCCGCAGCGCGAAAAACACCTTCGGGGCCGATCCGAAAAAATATCCGCTGGATTATGATTTTACTATCATACAGGACGGTGATGTCATAGGAAGTGCGGACCGCCCGCTTAAAATCATCGAACTGGACTGCCACAGCCCCGGGAATATAGCAATCCTCGATATACAAAACCGTATGCTTTTCCCGGGGGACGAGCTGGATACCGGGCAGGTGCTGCTGCTCCCCGGTTACGCGGAAAAACCCGGGCAGCTGCATTCCCGCCCGGCTTCTTCCGTAGAAACTTATCTGCGCGCGATACAAAAGCTGGTGGATATCGAAGATGAGTTTGACTTTATTTATCCCGCGCACAACGGCGCGCCTATCGGGAAAGAGTGGCTAAGCCGTTATTATGAGCTTGCGCGCCGCATCCTAGGCGGTTATGAGGGCAGTGCAGACTGCTCCGGGCGCGGGTATGACAGCAGTATGGCGCATTTCCCGCTAAAAACTGCAAACTACCGCCGCGGGGAGTGGGATGGCGCGTCGCTGATATACTGCGCTGATTTGATCCGCGACAGCGATTATCAAAAGGGGCAGCCGGAACCCGCAACAGAGCTGCACAGGATCAGCAGGATACCGGATTGACCATAACTTAGAAAGGGGTGGTGTATTGTGACTATACGCGAGAATATTTTATCAATCCTGCGCTTCGGCAGCTACGACCGATTCCCGATGGTAGCCTTTGGCTACTGGGATGAAACAGTGAAAAAGTGGGTGGGCGAAGGCCATATCCCGCAGGAAGATGCCGACGCTTACTATGCAACAGGCGATAACGGTGATGGGGACAAAGCGATCATGAAGCGCTTGGGCTTCGATTATAACTGGTCGACTACATTTCCCGCGCAGTTTTCGCTGTTTCCCGCTTTTGAGGAAGCGCTGCTAGAGGAAAAACCCGACGGCAGCCGTATTATCCGGGACAACGCCGGGCTTATTTGCATGGTGAAGCCGGGGGTTATCTCAATCCCGGCGGAGGTAGGGACAACGCTTACGGGAAGGGAAGCCTGGGAGGAGCTTTATCTCCCGAAATTCCGGTGGTCGGAGGAACGGGTTGATATTGACCGTATAAAAACTATTCCCGCCCCGGAGGACAGGGAGATCCCGGCAGGGCTGTATTGCGGCTCATTGATGGGTACAATGCGCAATTTATTGGGGGTAGAGGCGCTGAGTTATCTCTACGCGGACGATGAAGAGCTTTTTGAGGAAATCGCGTATACCTTCGCCGACATAGCTTACCGCTGTGTAAAAAAATCCCTGGAAAGCGGGGCCGTGTTCGACTACGCGCACTTCTGGGAGGATATCTGCTTTAAAACCGGTCCGCTTGTCCATCCCGAGGTTTTCGCGCGGGTTGCGGGACCCGGCTACAAAAAAATTACCGCACTGCTGGCGGAATACGGCATAGATATCGTGTCACTGGACTGCGACGGCATGATCGGCCACTTAATCCCGACGTGGATAAATAACGGCGTCAACACCATGTTCCCGATCGAGGTAGGCACCTGGCACGCAAGCATCGCGCCTTGGCGTGAAAAATACGGCAATGTAATCAAAGGCGTCGGCGGCATGGATAAAAGAGTGTTCGCTTATGATTACGCCGCTGTCGACCGTGAGGTTGAAAGGCTGCTGCCGCTTGTAAAGCTCGGCGGTTATATCCCTTGCCCCGATCACCGTATTGCGCCGGACGCTAAGTTTGAGAACGTGCAGTATTACTGCGAGCGGATGCGAAAGGCGCTGGGCTGATTACCGTAAAATAAATAGAATGGAGAGAATGAAATCATGCCAAAATTATTGTTTCAAGGGCACGGAAGCCTGCGGTTGACCGCCGATGACGGGCGTATTGTTTACATCGACCCGTATAAGGGCAAAGGCTACGATTTACCCGCCGACATTATTCTTGTCACGCATCAGCACTCGGATCATAACCGGGTGGAACTCTGCGCCCAAAAGCCTGACTGCCGCATTATCACAAATAAAGAAGCCCTCGAAGGCGGCAGCCATAACAGCTTCGGCATTGAGGGGATATTTATTCAAGCAGTCGAAGCAAGCAACAAAAACCATGACCCGAAGCTGTGTGTCGGCTTCATCATCACAATTGATGGCGTAAAGCTCTACGCAAGCGGCGATACATCCAAAACGCAGCAAATGGGGTCATTCGCCGCTTTGGCGCTCGATTACGCCCTGTTCCCCGGCGACGGTATGTACAACATGGGTTTGGAGGAAGCCGCCGAATGTGCGCGGATTGTCGGCGCGAAGCATAATATCCTCATCCATTTAAAGCCCGGCGAATCTTACCGCAAGAAAGGCGAAAAGTGGGGCGCGCCGAATAAGCTTGTCATGGATGAAGGCGAAGAAATCGAATTGCGCAAATCTTAGTCTTAATCACACAAACAACTTCATAATATCGCTGAAGGTCACGAAAATCATCAGCCCAATCAGCATTACAAACCCGGCGATGTTTACGATCCCCTCATATTTTGGGTTGACGGGCTTGCGGCGTATGCCTTCAATCGCAAGGAAGATGATCCTGCCGCCGTCCAAAGCAGGGAAGGGGAGCAGGTTGAAAACGCCGAGGTTTACGGTGATATAGCTCACCAGCAGCAGGAACGGCCTTGCCCCGGCAGTGGACGCCTGCCCTATTGCCTCGGTTACGCCCACCGGCCCGGAAAGCTGGTTGAAGCCGAACCGCCCGGTAAGCAGGTCGATGAATGAGCCCCAGACCTGCCTGATAAGCGAACCTGTCCAATTAAATGAATTGCCGATGACCCCCCATGCTGTTGGCTCGGCCCCCACGATTTTGAAATCTACATAAATGAAATCCGGCCCGGCTTCATCAAACCTATCCATGCGGAACGGGACGTCAAGGAGAAGCTTTTCGCCGCCGCGGTCAACCTCCATGCGCATGGTCGGGTGGCGCTGGCGCATGAATTCATAGAGCAGGTCGTTGTCGGTCCGCACGCGCCGCCCGTTTATCCGCGTGATTGTATCCCCGACCTGAAGCTGGCTGCTGCTGACGGCATCGTCGGAAAAGGCGGCGATCTGCGTTGTACCCAGCAAATTAGCCTGGGATGACAGCACGCAAAGGATCACAAGCCCCAGCGCGAGGTTCATCAGCGACCCTGCAAAAAAGAAGATAAAACGCTTGTATAACGGCGCATCGGGAAGCGCGATAGATTTTTTCGGGCTGCCTTCATCCTCGGCTTTTATGTTCAGCCCGTCGTTTTCGCCCTCTACCGCCACAAAGCCGCCGATGGGCAAAAGCCGCAGTGCATAGCGCGTCCCGCCCCTTGTAAAGCCCGCGATTTTCGGACCCATCCCCATGGCAAATTCAAGCACTTTGATGCCCGCCCATTTTGCCGAGAAATAATGCCCCAGCTCGTGGACGAAAATCAGCGCGCCGAAAACCAAAACCGCAAGCAAAATTGACCAAATATTCATGTGTTTACCGCAGCGGCGCGAAGCTTTCGCCCGCTGCCCTTTCTTTTAGAAGTTGTGTTCATAAGCGAAATGTGCCGGAACGACGAGCGGATTTTTTGCCGGACAAGGCAAATTTTCGCAGGAATACTCCATGTATTTCAAGGAAATTTAACGCGGTACGGCGGTAAAGCCGCCGTCGTTACGTGCCTTTGAGCTATGAACACAGCTTCTTAGCTTGGTTAGGACAAATTCCCTGGCGGCACGGTCGGCGGCTTCTACCGCGTCAAGCGTACAACCGCCGTCTATTTTCAAATCCTCGACCGCCGCCATGACTAGCTCCCCAATCTCAAGGAAGCCAATCTTTCCGCTGAGGAAAAGCGAAACCGCCTGCTCGTTTGCGCCGTTTGCGATGCAGGGGTACAGCCCGCCTTTTTTCGCGGCCAGAAGACAGGCGGACAGGCATATAAATGTATCAAGGTCGGGCTTTGCAAAGGTTAGGCTGCCATAGTCTGTGAGTGACAGATGCTTCCCTGTTACCGGAAGGCGGCGCGGGAAGGTGAGCGCGTATTGTATCGCCTGGCGCATATCGGGCACGCCAAGCTGCGCGATCACCGCACCGTCATTGTACTGCACTGCGGAATGGACAATGCTCTGCCTGTGTACCACAATCTCGATTTGCTCATGCGTTAACCCGAAAAGCCGCATTGCTTCGATGTATTCCAGGCCTTTGTTCATCAAGGTCGCGCAGTCTGTTGTTATCTTTGCGCCCATATCCCAGTTAGGGTGTTTTAGCGCTTGCTGTGTTGTCACATTTTGCAGATCATCTCTGCGCATCCCGTAAAAAGGCCCGCCGGATGCTGTCAAGATAATCCCCTTTACATCCTCGCGCGCGCTTGACTGCATACACTGCCAAATGGCGCTGTGTTCGGAATCTATGGGGAAGATGCTTTCCCCCAATACACCGCGCGACATAACAAGCTCGCCGCCGGCGACTAAGGATTCTTTATTCGCAAGGGCGACGCTGTTGCCGCTTTCAAGCGCCGCAAGCGTCGGCCTAAGCCCCGCAATCCCGACAACCGCGTTGACGGCCCTGCCGCACGGCATTGCGCCAACCTCACAGACCGAATCCGCCCCGGCAAGGACAGCTATATCAGTGTCCGCCAGCGACTGTTTGAGCGCGGGGTACGCGGTTTTATCCGCTATTGCAACGGCTTTCGGGCGATACTTCCTTGCCTGCCTTTCAAGCAAAGAAGCGTTGGACCCTGCGGCAAGCGCGGTTATTTTAAAACCGCGCGCCTCCGCGACAGCCAGCGCCTGCACTCCGACAGAGCCTGTCGACCCTAAAACGGTAATATTGTCAATGCCGCTTCTTACCAATTATTCTACGCATCCTTTTCCAAAACTATACTAATAAAGTAACAACACTGATATTGCACACCGCAATATAAACCGACGGCATTGTAAACAATACACTGTCAAAGCGGTCCATTACGCCGCCGTGCCCGGGCATCATCGTGCCGAAATCCTTGACCCCGTATTGACGCTTGACAGCGGAAGCGGCAAGGTCGCCGAACATCCCGATTACCGAAAACACGGGGGTCAACAGCAGCAGCCGCAAATAATCCACGCGGATCGGCATCCCGAGCCTATACATCAGCAAGCTGTATAAGAACGCGACCAAAGCCATGCAAAATGTTGCCGCCAAAATGCCCCCCGCCGCGCCTTCCCATGTTTTTTTAGGGCTGATTACAGGCGCGAGCTTATGCTTGCCCAAATAAATGCCCGCGAAATACGCGCCGGTGTCGGTGAGCCACGCCGCCCCAAGCGCCCAAAGCAAATACAGCCCGCCCACTGCCATGCCGAATGAATCGCGGAGCATGACAGCGGCGCAGAAAAATACCGGTACGATCAGCGCGAAGAAAAACGCCAACGCGGCTTTTTCGGCGCGCAGAGTGCCGAAGCCTTTCAGCAGGACGATAAAATACAGCAGTACCACCGCAAACAGCGCCGACAGGAAGCGCGGCACGGACGCAAATATATAAGCGCCGGTAAACGGGACCGCCGCCGCCACCGTAAGCGACAGCACAAGAAGGCCGCGCGGCTTGTTGCATTTCACGGCAGAAAGCAGCTCATAAACGGCTAAGATGCAAAGCGCGCTTATGACCGCGTTAAAACCCGGCGTATTAAAAATCAGCATAACCACCGCTAAAATCCCAAGCCCGACAACGGCGGTCAGTACACGCTGCCTCAAAAACATCACCCTAATTTTTATTCAATTGCCCCTTTACGGCGGCGGCGCAGACTGTACTGCGCCAATGCATCGTCGAAATGCGCCGGTGTAAAATCAGGCCAAAGGGCCTCGGGGAAGACATATTCGGCGTAGGCGCTCTGCCACAGCAAAAAGTTGGAAACCCTGTATTCGCCGCTTGTGCGGATGATCAGGTCAACCTCCGGCTGCCCTGCGGTATAAAGCCCAGCGGCGAAATCATCCTCCGTGAGGGAGTCGATGCTGCCGATTT
>WRLS01000054.1 GCA_009776345.1 Oscillospiraceae bacterium
GGTCGCGGGGGTTCTTAGGGGGCGAGCGGGGGCAGCGGCCCCCAGCCCCCTAAGCCGCGTTTTTCTTTGTTACTTTCTTTTTGGCGGGACAAAAAGAAAGTAAATAATTGCGTCGCGGAGCGCGCTGCTGCAACTACGCTGCAAAGTAACAGCCCCCGCGGCATGAGCGGCGAAAAACAACCATATCACAACGCCGAAACCCTCATCTTCAGCCTGAGCTTGTCCGAAATCATCGCGATAAATTCGGAGTTTGTCGGCTTGCCGCGCCCGTTATGGATTGTGTAGCCGAAATATGATGTAAGCGTATCAACATCGCCGCGATCCCACGCGACCTCAATCGCATGGCGGATTGCACGCTCCACGCGCGAGGACGTGGTGTTGTTTTTCTTCGCCACAGTGGGGTAGAGCTGCTTTGTCACAGAGTCTATAATTTCCGGTTGCCGCGTCACCAAAATAATACTGTCCCGCAGATAGTGGTACCCCTTGATATGCGCGGGGACGCCGATTTGATGGATGATTTCGGTCACGGCAATTTCCAGGTCGGGCTGTCGGCTGTAACGATCGGGGGAGGACGATTGCCGCGGCAGCAGCTTGTCGTCCGCCCTGGACCTTGCGATTTGGATGATCCTCTCCACCATGACATTTACATCTATCGGCTTGAGGAACAGATACGCCGCCCCTGCCGCGGTCAGCTCACGTTCCAGCGTCGGGCTGTCAAAGCTCGATACCGTCATAAACAGCGGGGCTTTCGCGGAGGGGCTGCCGCTCACAGCCTTCATTACGCCGATAGCGTCCAGCTGCGGCATAAATACATCCATCAGGACGATATCCGGCTGAAGGCTTCCGATGCTTTCGCACACCTTTTTACCGTCCTTCGCCACTAGGACGGCTTCATAACCATAGGCGCTGAAAATCGCGGAGGCTTTCGCGAACATCTCTTGGCTGTCACTCGAAATTAAAACGGCAGGCATTTTTGACTCTACTGTCATTTTACTCACTCCATTATAATTACCATATTTTGACATTTGCTGGTATAAGATTACCATATATTGGTAATTATTGCAAGCCCTTTGTCGAACAAAGCTTTATAGATATATTATATGAATTTTTGTGCATTGCGTCAATGATTTTATGCCGCGTTCGGGTATAAATCGACATTCGATAACTGATTATCCATGTTTTCGGCAAAAATCGCGTAGCCCCTTGTCGGATCATTGACAAAAACATGCGTCACCGCGCCCGCCAGCATATTATTTTGCAAAATGGGCGAGCCGCTCATGCCCTGCACGATGCCGCCGGTGGCGTTTAACAGCGACTGGTCCACAATGCGTATAATCATATTTTTTGTGCTTACAGTGTCGGAATGGTTTACCCGTTCGATCACAACGTCAAATTCTTGCGGGTGGCTTCCTGAAATAGTAGAAAGCATCGTAGCCGGCCCGGTGACGATATCCTGCCTGTGCGCCATTTGGACAGGCTCGGCGTACCCCGGCGAATGTTCAAGGCGGCCGAATATCCCCTTTTCGCTGTTATAGGTCAAGCGCCCCATCGGCTCGCCGTCTGAAAACGACCCGCGAAGCTCCCCCGGCCTGCCGCTAAGCCCCGTGCTTGCGCCCGATATATTCACAGACACAATCTCGCCGCTGGAAAGCGGCATTATTTTGCCTGTGTCCACATCGCAGATCGCGTGCCCAAGCCCCGCAAAGCCCATGGTCGACGGGTCGTAGTAGGTCAGCGTACCGATCCCCGCGGAAGAATCCCGCACCCAGATGCCCGCCTTGTAAACGCCGTCGTAATCCGTCTTTACGGGGGTGAGGTAGGTTTCGGTCACATTGCCGGAGCGCGAAAATACAATTTTTACCTGCCCACCGCCGCTTTCGGCGATATAATGCGCCACATCGTCATTGCGGCTGAGCTTATTGCCGTCAATGCTCAGCAATATATCGCCCACTTTTATCCCCGCTTCCTTCGCGGGGTTTACACTGCCTGTGTTCTGCTGTATATCTGTCATGCCAACGACCATGATGCCGTCTGTAAACATTTTTATCCCGAACGCCATGCCCCCGGGAACAACAGTTCTGCGCGCAGGTACGCCGCTTTGGTTTTGGCTTGCGGGGACAGCCTTGCCGGACAGGCGCAGGTTCAGGCTGTATTCGCCGCCGTCCGCGCCATAGACAGCCGTGCCGTTTTTGCCGCCTTCGTTCTGCGCGCTTATATATAGGAAGGGGCTGATTGAAAGTTCCCCGCTGTCAGGCAGGCGGAAATCCTTCGGCAGCGCCGCCTGTACCGCCAATGACAATGTAAGCAGGATGAAGGCACCCGCGGTTGCGAGCGCCGCAAGCCCCCGAACAAAATTTCGCATATATACTCCGAGCGCGGACAACCGTGCGCTGTCCGCGTTTCCGCCTTCTGGCCGCGGAACGCCGTTGATTTTTTCTTGCATAATGTAATTGTGCCTAACAGCGGGATTTATATTGGAGTAAATTTTAATACAAATTAGATTTATCTTTCAAAATTGGAACTTTATTTTTCTTTACAAAACGGCGCTTTGCGGGTAAAATATATTGTGATATGAAAAAAGGGGAAAGCGTCGTGAAGGTGGCAATTATTGGTTCTCGCAGAGAAAAAAATACAAGCCTGGAATATATGGAAGAAAGGCTCCCTGCCGGCTGTTCAAAAATCATCAGCGGCGGCGCAAGGGGGGTTGACACACTGGCGGAGCGGCTTGCGGGGCGGCTCGGGCTTCCCTTTGTCAAGTTTTTGCCGGATTACGGCCTGTACGGGCGATGGGCGCCGCTAAAGCGCAACATAAAAATAATCGAAAACGCGGACCTTGTGCTGGCGTTCTGGGATTTCCGCTCAAGGGGCACCGCGTTCACAATCATAGAATGTTTAAAACGGCAGATACCCGTCCGCGTCTACCCGCTGAAAGACTAGCCTTTGTTAACGTCATAATACATAAAATTAGTATTTTCACGATGCCCCGCATTATTCGGGATGCCCTTTTTTCTGCACGGAAGCCTTTTTTCTTGAAAAAAACACAAAAAAAGGTTAGAATAATCAAAACAGCAAAAACCCGGAGGTGCGGGATTATGAAAATTTTAGCGGTAAACGCGGGCAGCACGTCAGTGAAGCTAAGCCTGTTCGATATGCCTGTAGGGGCCGCCATCGCGCAGTGCAACTGCCAGCGCGTGGGGCTTGGCGGCGGCAATATATCCTATAAAGCCGGCGCGGAAAAATCCGTCATCGAATATGATATGCCCGATCACGGCGCGGCCCTGCGCAAGGTCATCTCGCTGTTTTGCGAAGGCGCGGGCGCGGTTATTTCCGACATCGCGCAAATAGGCGCGGTCACACACAGGATCTCAATGGGCGGGCCGGATTTGCGCGGCACTGTTTTCGCGTCGGACAGCGTGCTGGATACGGCAGAAAAATACGCCGCGATCGCGCCGCTCCACAACCCGCCGCAGGTCAGCGCGATACGCGCCTGCCGCAAGCTTTTCGGCGAAGGCGTCCCCATGACCGTGGGGTTCGATACCGCCTTCCACGCGACAATGCCCCCCGAAAGCTTCCGCTACCCCATCCCAAAGGAATATCTCGACAATTATCAGGTTCGCAGATACGGCTTCCACGGCCTGTCGTACCAATTTGTCACAGAACGCTTTGCCGCGCTTACAGGCTGCGATTTCTCCGATCACCGCATGGTTGTATGCCATTTGGGCGGCGGCGCATCGGTCACAGCTGTGAAAAACGGCAGGTCGGCGGCAAACTCCTTCGGCTTCGGGACAGGGCAGGGCCTTCCGTGCGCAACCAGATGCGGCGATATCGACACCACAGCAGTCGGCTACATCATGGAGCGCACGGGCATGGATTTTCATCAAGTGCTGGAAATCCTGCACAAAAAATCCGGCCTGCTCGGGCTGTCAGGCATTTCAGGCGACGAAAAAGAGCTTGAAGAAGCCGCCGAAAAAGGCGACGCGGACGCTATGTTCGCGCTAAGCTACTTCACGCGCCAAATCAAAAAATACATAGGCGCGTACGCCTTCGATATGGGCGGGCTGGATGCGCTGGTCTTTACCGGCGGCATTGGCGAGAACTCTGAGCTTATCCGCGAAATGTCCTGCGATGGGCTGGAGAGCTTCGGCATAAAGCTCGACTGTGAGAAAAACCGCTCCATGAACCGCAAAGAGGCGCGGGTTTCTACTACCGGTTCCGTTGTAGATATTTGGATCATCCCCACGAATGAGGAGCTTGTGTTGGCGCAGGACACCTACAAGCTTTTGGGGAACAGTTAAATGGATATACTGCGCGAGAAAACTCTGATCATCACCGGGCACTACGGCTCCGGCAAGACAAATCTTGCAATCAACCTCGCTAAATCGATACACAGCGCCGGCACTTCTGTAACTCTGGCGGACCTTGACATCGTAAACCCGTACTTCCGCACCGCTGATTTCAGGCAATGGGCGGGGCGTGAAGGCATCGGGCTGGTATCCTCCGATTATGCCGCATCAGGGCTTGATGTCCCCGCACTCAGCCCGGCGGTTGACGCACAGATCGGCAGCAAAGAAACTACGCTGATTATCGATGTAGGCGGCGATGATGCCGGCGCCTACGCGCTGGGGCGCTACGCGCCGAGGCTGAAAGCCTCCGGGTATCTGATGGTTTATGTGGTCAACGCGTTTCGGCTCCTCACAAAAACGCCCGAAGAAGCGCTGGGGCTTCTTTACGAAATCGAACGCGCCTCGCGCCTGAAAGCAGGATGCGTCGTCAACAACTCAAACTTGTCTGACCAGACCACGCCGGAGGATGTGCAAAGCTCAGTGCGATATGCACAGAAAATCGCGGAACAGGCAAAAATCCCGCTTGCGATGACATCGGTCCGGCGCAATATATATGAAAAGCTGGCGGACAAAAACGGCTTCTATCCCGTGGATATCTATATGAAACCGCCTTGGGCGGAGGATTAAGAGTATTACTTCTAATAAAAGGAGAGGAAAGCAAATGGCGAACAAAATTACCGTCGACCACGGGGTCTGCAAGGGATGCGAGCTTTGCGTCCACGCTTGCCCTAAAAAAATCTTGGAAATCGACCGCACAAAGCTCAACGCGCGGGGGTACCACCCCGCCGCCTGTACAGACACCGCGGGATGCATCGCCTGCGCAATATGCGCGGTTATCTGCCCCGACAGCGCAATCAAAGTAGAAAAAGAGGTGTAGCAAATGGATCAAAGAGTATTGATGAAGGGGAACGAGGCTATAGCCGAAGCCGTCATACAGGCGGGCTGCCTTCATTTCTTCGGTTACCCCATCACCCCGCAAAACGAAATCAACGCCTATATGTCAAAACGCCTCCCGAGGCTGGGCGGTACATACCTGCAGGCGGAATCCGAAATCGCGGCGGTAAATATGCTGTACGGCGCGGCGGCGGCGGGCATCCGCGCGGTTACATCGTCCTCGTCCCCGGGCATATCGCTTAAAACCGAAGGCATCTCCTATATGTGCGGCGCCGACCTGCCCGGGCTGATTATAAACGTACAGCGCGGCGGCCCCGGGCTTGGCACAATCCAGCCAAGCCAGGCGGACTATTTTCAGGCAACGAAAGCCCCCGGCCACGGTGACTTAAAAATACTGGTCTACGCCCCTAACACCGTGCAGGAAATGGTGGATGTAGTTTTCACGGCGTTTGATTTATCTGATAAATATCGCGTGCCCGCCATGCTGCTTGCCGACGGGATACTCGGGCAGATGATGGAGCCTGTGCAGTTCCCGGATCAGAAGCCGGACATCCCGGCTAAACCCTGGGCCACTAACGGCACAAAGGGTGAGCGCGCGCCTAATATAATCAACTCGCTGTACTTGGTTGCAACTGAACTGGAGGACAAAGTGCGCGAGCGGTTTGTACGCTACGGCGAAATCGAAGCCAATCACTCACAGGCCGAAAACTATCTTACAGACGACGCGGATGTGCTGCTGGTCGCTTACGGCGCGTCCTCCCGCGTTGCGAAAAGGGCGATCAACGCGGCACGCAACCAAGGCATCAAGGCGGGGATGCTCCGACCGGTTACATTGTGGCCGTTCCCCAAAAAGCAGCTTGAAGCCGCCGCGAAAAACGCCGCCTCAATCCTCACGGTGGAGATGAGCATGGGGCAAATGGTGGAGGACGTGCGCCTGGCTTTGCCGGACAGAAAGGTGCAGTTTTACGGCCGCACAGGCGGCGTAATCCCAACACCGGAAGAAATTCTCGAACAGATTAAAGCCCTTGGCGGAGGTGTGAAATAATGGCTGTTGTGTATGAAAAAACAACCGGGCTGACCGACAGGCCCCTGCATTACTGCCCGGGATGTACCCATGGGACGATCCATAAAATCGTGGCGGAGGCTGTTGTTGAGCTTGGCTTGCAGGAAAAAACAGCGGCGGTGGCGCCGGTGGGCTGCTCCGTCCTTGCATACAACTATTTCAACATGGATGCGGTTCAGGCGGCCCATGGGCGCGCGCCCGCGGTTGCCACGGGGATCAAGCGCGCGCTGCCCGACAATATCGTGTTCACATATCAGGGCGACGGCGACCTTGCGGCAATAGGCACCGCCGAGATCGTCCACGCCGCGTCACGGGGCGAAAACATCACGGTTATATTCGTAAACAACGCGATCTACGGCATGACAGGCGGGCAAATGGCGCCCACTACAATGCCCGGGCAGGTTACACAAACCTCGCCCTATGGCCGCGACACAGGCGCCGCGGGGTACCCCATGCGCGTATGTGAGCTTCTGTCTACCTTAGACGGCGTTGCCTTTGCCGAGCGCGTGGCGGTTGACACGGTCCCGAATATCCGCAAAGCGAAAAAGGCAATCCTTAAAGCATTCCAAAACCAAGTGGACAAAAAAGGCTTCTCTATTGTAGAAATCCTCTCTACCTGCCCGACAAACTGGGGCCTGACCCCCGTGGAGTCGCTGGGCTATCTCAAAGAGAAATTGATGCCGTATTATCCGCTTGGCGTATACAAAGACGCGGAAAAGGGGGTGCGTGTATAATGGCAAAAAGCTTCAGCGTAATAATCGCGGGGTACGGCGGCCAGGGCGCGCTCTTCACGGGCAAGGTAATCGCGTATGCGGGCTTGATAGACGGGCGCGAGGTCTCCTGGTTCCCATCCTACGGCCCTGAAATGCGCGGCGGCACGGTGAATTGCGGCGTACAGTTCGACGACGAGCCAATCGGCTCCCCGGTCGTGACACGGCCCGATGTACTTATCGCCATGAATGAGCCTTCACTGACCAAGTTTATTGACCAAGTGATCCCCGGCGGCAAGGTTATACTCGACAGCACGCTCATCAAAGCCGAAGCCGGCCGCGATGATATTGAGGTTTTCCCGGTCCCCGCGTCGCAGCTCTCCAATGACGAGGGCTTGGAAGGCATCGCGAATATCATCATGCTCGGCAAAATGTTAAAGGAAACCGGGTTCACTACCTTTCAGACAATCGAAGAGGCTGTCCGCAAAAGCGTCCCCGAGCGAAAAATCCACTTGTTTGAACACAACATAAGAGCTATAAAATTAGGGATGAGCCTATAAAAATTTGGTTATACTGACGGTGCCGGGAGGGTGCGCGATGAAATATGCGCTTGGCGTATTACTCGCGGCGGCTATCGGCTTAACCGCCTGCTCATCCGTAAACCCGCAGGTGGCGCAAGCTGTGGAAAGCCGCCTGCATGAGCTTGTGCAGGATTTCGCCGATGATCTGGAAATGCATATTATACCGTCGGCGCACAGCGCAGATGAGCTTTTGTCGCTGGGGCTTGCGGTCAGTAGCAGTGAATACACCTACAACGCAGAAGCGGTAAAATTGTTTCACGTGAAACAATTGGCGAAGCAGAACACGTCGCTGACATTTGCGTTTGCGGAAAACGGATTTGAGGTAAGCCGTATTGTTTTTGAAGGCGATTTCGGCTTCTATATGCGATATTTGCATGACCCGAGCCGCATCGGCGCGGAGTTCCCGGTCGTATGCCAATTCGTGGATGCATCTGCTTTGTCGGAGGATGAGGCGCAAAACAGCATTGCGCTTTCACTGCTCCGTGATAAGAAAACCGTTGCTGTTATTACGTTTTGCGGTGTTGAATAAGCGGGCATATCTCCGGTAAGATATGCCTTTTGCTTTGGGGGAAATGCTATGGTTCATTTTATTTTAGGTACGGCGGGGACAGGCAAAACCTCGCGCCTGCTTGAGGAGATCGGGCGTACAGTCCGGTCAGGCAGGAGCGCGATTCTTCTGATTCCCGAGCAGTTCTCCTTTGAGGGCGAGAAGCTTGTTTACGGCGCGCTTGGGCCAAAGCTTAATCTTAGTGTACAGGTTCTAAGCTTTACACGGCTATGCAACGCGATTTTTAGGCGTTTTGGCGGGGTTTGCGGCACGGAGGCCTCAAAAGCGGTAAAATATCTGCTCATGTCAATGGCTTTGGAGGAAGTAGAGGACAAGTTGGTTTTGTACAAAAAAAGTGTCGCAAACATATCTTTTTTGGAAACAATGCTCGCGGTTTGCGATCAGTTTAAATCGGCGGGGGCAAGCCCCGATTTCCTGGGAAAACAGGCGCGCTCCTGCGATGATATTGAGCTTGGGGAAAAGCTGAGCGAGCTTTGCGCGGTGTACGCGGCCTATCAGGCATTGCTGGAACGCGGCTTCGGTGACCCGGAGGACTGCCTAATCCGCGCCTGCGCTGTTTTAAATGACGAAAACTTCTTCGGCGGATATGATGTATATGTAGATGCCTTTACAGCATTTATGTCGGGAGAGCTTTTGCTGCTGCAGCACATCATGCGGCAAAGCGGCAACGTGTGGTTTGCCGTGACTACAGATACAACAGGCGCCACGGGCAGCGGGATGGAGCTTTTTGCGCCCTGCAATTCAACAGTTAGGGAACTGCGGCAATTCGCCCGCCGCGCCGCGATTGCAGAAGCCGTGCCGGAAATTTTAACCGAGCCTAAAAGATACACTACGCCGGAGACGGCTTTTTTATCAAAAAGCTATTTAAAGCCGGGGGAGGTTTATCCCGAAAAAACGCGGTCTGTCCGGATTTTTGCCGCATCGGACCCGTATGACGAGGCCATGTATGCCGCCGATGAAATCGACAGGCTGGTGCGTGAGGGGATGCGTTACAGTGAAATCGCGATAATTTCCCGGGAAATCGGCACGTACGCAAGGGCGCTACAGCTTTCTTTGGGGATGCATAAAATACCGTGCTTTTTTTCCGACCACGAGGATATCGAGAGCAAACCGCTTGCGGGGGCGGTTTTGTCGGCAATTGACGCTGTATGCTCCGGTTATAACGCGCAAAGCGTCCTTGCGTTGGCGAAATCGCCCGCGCTTGGGCCGGATACGGGGGCTGTGGCGGAGCTTGAAAACTACTGCTACACCTGGGGCATATCGGGGGCTGTATGGCTGAGTGATTTTGTGGGGAGCCCGCGCGGCCTTGCCGATACGCTGACAGAAGACGACATAGAAAAATCAGCCGATATAAACAGTACGCGCGCCGCTATAATCACGCCTTTAGAAAAGCTTCGGGAAGGCGTGCGGGAGGGGAACGGCACAGCTTTCGCGATAGCTATTTTTGAGTTTTTGCAGGAGATAAACGCGGCGGCAAACCTTACAAACTATGCCCGACAATTGCAAAATAAAGATGCGTTCCTGGATGAAAACGCGCAGCTGTGGGATCTCCTAATGGGGATATTGGATGTGTTCGGGAAGGTCATCGGGCGCAAGCGTGTGCCTTGGCGGCGGCTGTGCGAGCTTTTCAGGCTGTCTGTATCCGCGGCGGAGCTTTCGGTGCCGCCGCAGACACTCGACCAAGTTATCGCCGGGAATGCCGACCGGATTCGGCCTGCAGGGATACGCGCCTGTTTTGTCTTGGGCGCGAATGAAGGGGTTTTCCCGCCCCCTGTTATTTCGGGCGGCGTGTTCAGCGATGAGGAGCGCAGAAAATTAGAGAAGCTGGGCATAGCGCTGTCGGGCATGGGGCTTACGCAGGTTTTGCTTGAGCGGTATTTCACGTACTTCGCGCTGACGATCCCGTCGGAGTGCTTATATGTCACATTCGCTTCCTCCGACTTACAGGGCCGCCCGATGCTGCCGTCCATGGTCATAACACAGCTTTCGGCGATGTTCCCCGGGCTTTCGGCGCAAAAACGGCAGCAGCCGTACACAGCAGGATTTTCGGCGGCACTGCGCGCCTATTCGGAAAATCTGCATTCCGATAATACATTTACAAGCTCTTTGGAAGCTTTTTTGCGCGGGTGCGGCGGTTCGGGCGCGGACAGGCTGGATGCCGCCGCGAAGGGTACCATTCACGCATTGGAGGACAAAGCCCTGCCTAAAAAGCTTTTCGGGGAGAGCCTGCGCTTGTCCCCGTCTAAGATAGAGCGGTTTAAAAAATGCCCGTATTCTTTTTTCGCCGCAGACGGCCTGGGCCTGCAAAAGCGGCGGCGCGTCGAGTTTTCCGCGCTGTCGTCGGGTACGGCGGCGCATCATGTTTTGCATATAATGGTGCAGAAATACGGCGGGAGCGGGCTTGCGGCGCGGACACAAGCCGAGCTTGAGGAAGAATCGCGCGAGATAATCGGGCGGTACCTTGCCGACCGCGCGGCGGGCGGGGATATGCCGTCGGCACGATTCGAGTATTTGTTCGGGCGGCTTTGCGGTACATTGGCGCGGCTTCTCGGGCATATCGGCAGGGAATTCGCGCAGGGCAAATTCAGCCCGGAGGCTTTTGAAATGCCTATTGCCGCAGACGCGGATGTCACGCCGCTGCGCCTTAGGACGATGGACGGTACGCCCATAACCGTTGAAGGGGTCGTTGACCGCGTTGATGTAATGCGCGGCAAAAACGGTGACTATATCCGCGTGGTCGATTATAAATCCGGCAAAAGGGATTTCAAGCTACAGGACATAATGGCGGGGCTGAATCTGCAAATGCTGCTGTATCTCTTTACAATTCGGGAAAACGGCGGCGGGAAATTCGGCGACGTGTTGCCCGCCGGGGTATTGTATTTGCCGGTGGCGGAGCGTTTTGTGAGCGCGGCGCGGGACACGCCGGATGAAGAAATCACGCGGGAGCGCGAAAAAAGCTGGAGGATGAGCGGCCTGCTTTTAGAGGACGAAGATTGCCTGCGCGGCATGGAAGCGGACTTGGCGGGGGTTTATATCCCCGCGAAGCTGAAAAAAGACGGCACGCCTGACAGCAAATCCTCGCTGGCTAATCTCGCGCAGATGGGCAAGCTGGCACAAAAGGTCAAGCAGGAAGTCACCGCGATGGGCGAGGCGCTGATGGGCGGCAGGATCCCCGCGTATCCCGTGGACTCGGCCGATTATCCCGCCTGTGCTTACTGCGATTACCGTCCGCTTTGCGGTTTTGAGGAAAACGGCCCGGTGCGCGAAATTGCGAAGCTGGACAGGGAAGAGGTGCTGAAGCTTTTGGAGCAGGAGGATTCCTAGCAGAGTTTGCGGGCTGCCGCTAAATATAATAAAATAAAAGGGGAACAGAAATGAAGAAAAGGCTGTTTGCGGTTATTTGTGCCGGTTGTATTGCTTTTGCCCTCACCGCTTGCAAGGAGGAACATCATAATCCGTGTGAAGACTCATGCGACATACACGCTTCCGCCAATTCCTGCCATTGCCACGGCCATTGCGGTACTGAAGGCTGTGAATGTCACCATGCGCATTAAACGGTAATAAACCTCAACTGTTACGGGGTGAAAAAATGCCTGAACAAAACTGGACCGTTCCGCAGAAAAACGCGATAGAGGCAAGAGGCGGCCAGCTGCTCGTGTCCGCGGCGGCGGGCAGCGGGAAAACCGCCGTGCTTGTGGAGCGCGTAATTGGCATAATCTGCGATGAAGATAACCCTGTTGATGTTGACAGGCTGCTGATCGTCACATTCTCCAACGCGGCGGCGGCCGAAATGCGGCGCCGTATTGGTGAGCGGCTGGTCAAAATGCTCAGTGAACAGCCGAACAGCGCGCATCTCCAGCGCCAGCACGCGCTTTTGGGCAAAGCGCAGATCAGCACTGTACACGCGTATTGCCTGTCCCTCGTGCGCGACAATTTTCATAATCTGGATATTTCAGCGGACTTTTCTATC
>WRLS01000055.1 GCA_009776345.1 Oscillospiraceae bacterium
TAAAGATTGACCGCCCTGTACTCCTGGACAATTATATCGACAGCGAGTTCGAAAAAACCGACCATCTAAAGCAGTCCTATTTAAACGGGCTTATTGAGGATGACGAGCTTACGGCGCGGGTGGAAATCGTATTTGACCGCGTGCAGGATATCTTCAGGATAAATATGGAGGATAAGATCTACCGCCCGTACCACTACATCGTACTGCTAGACACCAGCCTCGAACAGCTCAGCGAAGTTACGGAGACCCTTGCGGAACAGCTTGGGCAGGGGGAACTGCCCGTAAATATACTCGGCGACAAGGAGCTTGCGGTGTTCCTGAAATACAACTTCACCGCCGATTTTGACGAGCGGGAAGTCAACCAAATAACCCCCGATCAGTACATGGACTGGATACTGCCCGAGAGGATCGAATTCACCGGCAGGAGCATTAAGTACGACAATCTTATTACAAACAACCTGCGCGTAATAGGCTATCCCACCACAGTGGGCAATGCGTGGGGTCATCGGCTTTTTAATATACCGGACACAAAAGTCGTGATGAAGCTTACCCCCGTTGACAGGGAAAAGGCGATACGCAATATTGACCGTTCCATCGACGAGCTTCGCGGCCAGGAGCAGTCAACAGGGAAGGCGAGCAGGCTCATTGAGCTTTCCGGGCATATAGATACGCTTGCCGAGCTGCTCACTTTGCTGCAAAACGACAACGAGGCGCTTTACGATGTTACGCTTACGGTGACGGTAATGGACTACGAGCAGTCACGGCTTGGGGATAGGCGCGGCTCTTTAATCAGCGCGAAAAAGCGCGTCAAACGCCTGCTTGCCGAAGAATCATTTCGGACCAACGATATGTTCCTGCAGCAGTTTGAAGCGCATTGCTGTACGCTGATCGGGGCGGCTAACCCGCTGAAAAGGAAAGCGCACGCGATACATTCCACATCTGTTGCGGCGGCGTTCCCGTTTGTATACTCAAACCTCATGGACGACGGCGGGGTGAATATCGGCAACAGCTCCGGCACACCGGTATTTATCAACTTTTTCAAGCGCGACCGTGAGCGCGTAAACAGCAACATGGTAATCATAGGCAAATCAGGCGGCGGCAAATCCTTCGCCACAAAGACGATACTCACGCACCTTGCGGCGGAGGACAGCAAGATATTCATCCTCGACCCTGAAAACGAGTACGCACAGCTTGCGAAAAGCCTTAACGGCAAGCAAATTGACGTAGGCACGGCGACACAGGGCAGGATGAACCCGTTCCATATTATAACCTCGCTTACAGATGAAGAAGGCGACACTGATGAGGCAAGCACCGGCTTCTCCGCCCACCTGCAGTTTTTGGAGGAGTTTTTCAAGCAGATACTGCCCGGCATCCCAAGCGAAACGCTGGAGTTCCTCAACAATTTGCTCGTGCGCACATACGCCGACAAGAGGATTGACCAGTACAGCGATTTCGCAAATCTCGGCCCCGAAGACTTCCCCACGTTCGATGATTTATACGACAAGATCCTCACCGAGTACCAAAAATTCCAGAGCGATTACAACAAAAACATACTGCGTTCCCTGCTTAACTATGTCTCAAAATTTTCCATGGGCGGGCGCAACTCCAATCTATGGAACGGGTCGTCAACCATCTCAACTAAAGAAAACTTCATCGTTTTCAATTTCCAGTCGCTTCTCTCAAACAAAAACACAACAATCGCCAACGCACAGATGCTGCTGGTCTTAAAATGGCTCGACAATGAGATTATCAAAAACCGCGATTATAACATGAAATACGCGGCGAACAGGAAGGTAATCATTGTAATTGACGAAGCCCACGCCTTCATTGACGAAAAATTCCCGGTCGCGCTGGACTTTATGCACCAGCTTGCAAAGCGCATCCGCAAATACAATGGTATGCAGATAGTCATAACGCAAAACATAAAAGACTTTGTAGGCACGGAGGAGATCGCGCGCAAATCCACCGCGATCATCAATGCCTGCCAGTATTCGATGATCTTCCCGCTCTCACCCAACGATATGCACGACCTGTGCAGGCTATATGAAAAAGCGGGCGCGATCAATGAAACCGAGCAGGAGGAAATTATCAACAACGGGCGCGGCAGGGCTTTTCTGATAACATCACCTTCAAGCCGCACCAGTGTGAATATCGTAGCTACAGAGCCGATGCAGAAAATGTTTCAATAGCGGCTTCGCCGCAGGTTTTAGGATTGAGGTTTTAGGTTTTAGGAATTGTCAAGAAATTAGTTGAACAGTCATTGGAGGAAAATGCTCTAATTTATGCAGTTTTCTCCAATGACGTTGTGAAACTTATTGATTGACACTTCCTTAGGAAGGGCTATGATGAAATATTCCATCGCCATAATTATCACTTTAATACTAATATTGCTTTGCGCTTGTTCCGGTGGTACTACTGAACGCACGCCGGAAACTATCCGCTCGGAAGGCATACTGCGTGTAGCCGCCGCCAATGAAAACGATTATCCCTATTTATTTTGGGACGCGGACGGCTTGGCGTGCGGGATAGAGCCTGAGCTTATGCGCCGCCTTGCCGCCGCCTTGCAGGCGGATGCAGAGTTTATCCCTTTTGAAGCTGATGATGTTGCGCAGGCTGTTGAAAACGGGATGGCGGATATCGGCATAGCGGGCTTTAACCGCGGCAGTGCGGGCGCGGGGCTTGTGGAAACAGGGAGCTATTTTTCGCGGCGGCCGTTCGTCCTTACGCGCAGGGGGCAGTCGTACCCTAACGAGGCCGTCATGTCAAGCATTACGGTTTACAGTGATGGAAGCTACCCGATTACATCAGCGGTACAGGCGGATATAGCGGCGGGCGTGTCCATGCTGCTCGATAAAAGCGCCGATGCCGTAATCTGCGACGAGTTTGCGGCATACGCGGCGCTTGCCGCATATGGGGGGGAGCTTCGCGCCGAACCGCTGCAGAACGCCGACGAAACCGCCTATGTGGCTGTAGTATCAAAGCAAAACGAAAAGCTCTATTCGTTTATATCAAGTGAGATAACCGCGCTAACCGCATCCGGCGATATATGGGAATTATTTGTGGGAGAATAATTTATGGCATATTTTGACAATCCCGTTTACCGTGAAAACTGGGAAAAGGCACTTGCGGAGCTTCGTGAGGAGCGCGACCGCCGCATAAAGGGCGCGCAGCCGCAGGATACTGCTTCCATCCACAGTGCCGCCTGGCACCAAACAAACGAAGAACGCATCCCCATAACTTTTCAACAACTACTCGATGGGGCCGTGCTGTCCGGGACGAACACGGAACCAACCGGGCTGAGCCCGGAATCAACTCGGGCGGAATTAGCGAAAACGAATGCCGGGTACACGATGGCAGGGCCGGGTCCGGAACCAACTCGGGCGAGTATAAATTTTGAAAACGATCCGCTTATGATGGGATGATTTCCATGATATATAAACGCGTAATAATGGCGCTTTTGATTTTTACGGTAAGCACACAGCTTGCTTTGCTTTGCCATGCGGCGGCAGATATACCGGAGCATTTCGTCCGCGGGGAGCTTACAGAAGTGTACTCAGCCCAAGACGCGGCATTCCTGCAATGGTTTTCCGATGGCTACTCTTTTAAAACCTCAGTGCCTCAGGGGCAGGTTTCCCCGGGGCTTGTAAGCGCGGACTTCCCATCGGAGCTGAAATGGTCGCTTGAACGCGACGGGGAGCCGATGGAATACAACAGCGGCGATTATCTTTTTCAGCAGGGCAAGTATACCTTTACGGTGCTTACCCCGAATGATATTTACGCCGAGTTCTCATTTGCCGTTTCTGAGCTTGGCGCACGTGAAACAGCCGCAAACAATTCCGAAACCGTGACGCTCACGCACCGTTACTTGGACGGTATGTTTGTTTACACATTTGAAAACGGCAAGGGCTTTTCCGCCAATGTGCCCAACGGCGGCATTACAAATTATGACGTAAGGCTAAATACGGACAGCGAGCTTATTTGCATCCTCACGCGCAACGGCTCGGCTATACGCCATGAATCGGGGGGCGCAATAACCGAGGACGGCTATTATCACATGGTCATAACAACACTCTCCGACGCGGGGGTCCCCGACCTTTCGGGGATTATGGATGCAAGCGAACCGTCCTCTTTCAGCATGGCTGATTTAGAAAGGGAGGCGGCTAATTACAGCTTCAGCGAAAGCGAGCTTGCGGGGCTGACAATCGGCAGCATCCACCGAACCGTTTTTTCTTTTCAGATTGTCACGCGCCCGACAAGGGACATCGCTGTCTTCAATGCGCCCATCGGCTTTGAGCTTGCGTCGGTCTTCCTGGGCGGCGAGTATACAGAACCCGCGGATAAGGCATGGCACCGCTTCGACCGGGATGGGGATTATATAATCACGCTTACAGATACGGTTTCATCCGCCCCGGATCAAGTAGTAAGGCTTTCGGTGAGGCGGCTCCCGCCCCCTGTCCGTTTAGAAGGCGCCGTAAACGGCTTTTCCGCACCGCCGCCCGTTTCCGTAATTGCGGATGAGGGCGTGAGCATCAGAGTTTTACGCAACGGCATGGAAATCACCCCACAGGCGCAGTATAAAGAGCCGGGCAGATATATCATAATGGCAGAGGATGAAGCGGGCAACACAGCACGCTTCAGCTTTGATATTACGCGCGCCCTGCCCGCCAGCTTGATTTTATTGATTTTGCTTTGCGTTCTGGTTGTCTGTGTGATATATGTGGTATACGCGCGCAGGACTATGTCGGTAGAGTAAGGGGGTGTGCGGCGTGAAAATAATACGGCTAATCTCTATAGTTACAGTGCTTTGTGTTTTTTCGTCGTGCCATTCCTCGCTTACCGATATGGTGATCCCCACCGGACCTTTCCCGAAAATACGCTACGGAATTCTGGAAAACTACTATATCCCCGAGCCTGTCCCGATTGTAGCGGGCAGCGATGCCGACGTAAAATTTGAAGCCCCGTTTTTAGACTACAAAACTAAACTGGAGGAGTTCCCCGGTTCTGTTTTCTACGACTGCGGCGAGGTTGGGTTTGACGATAACAACAGGCTGATGTACTATTACTACAGGATTGCCCGGCCCGACGGCAGGGGGATATATACACTGCATACATTTATCGGCTGTGTAAATATAACAAATGGCGCGCGCACACAAGTAGCGCACCTAACGCAGACAATAGTGGTGGATACCACGCCGATAGGCGGCGAAGAATTCGATGCCGGGGAGGTCCCATTTGACCAAACCTACGACCAATCCTACAGGACAGAGCTTGGCGTTGCGGCACAGCGCGCGGCATTAGCGGCGACAAACGCACGGCGCGAAGCGGATACCGCAAAGGCAGAGGCCGCTGACATTATACAGCACGCGATGGATCTTTACATGGCGGCGTATGGGGCGATGAATAATGCCCATGCCCGTACACTTGAACCCGGTACCCCGGAGGAAAAAACACAGAGGAACCAAAATTTAGTTGACGCCGCTACCGCCGCGGACGAAGCTTATAAGCATTATGCAAAAATCAACCCTGAAAGTACAGAGTTTGATCCTGCCTATGCGGCGCAGGTACAAGCGGATGCCGATAATCGCGCCGCTGACTTGAGCGCGGCCGCGGACGAATTAGAGGCACTGGCAAAAGCCGCGCAAAGTGAATATGAAAAAGCGCGGGAGCAGGGCGAGCTGGCCGGGCTGCCCCGGCAGGAAATGGAGATTGATTTTGAAGTAGACGCCGTTATCGAAACCCCCGGCAGTGATGTACTGTATATCGAAAGCACGGAGCTTGCCGATTTCTTCGTAAAGCTTATGGATACCGGCGATTTGTTTGTAATGATGCACAATAGCTTTGCTATTTACAGATACGGCTTTGAAACCAAGAACGGAAAAACCCAGCCCACATTCCGCATTATATATCAGGGTGACACCAACAGTGCCAAACAAGAGCACAAGATGCAGTACACAATTACGAACGAGACAAAAAAGGCCGATTGGAGCGAGGTTCCGTTTGATAAAGGCATATATGAAAAAGCGGGCTGGAGCATACGGCTGGAGGACGTAGCGCCTGTGTATGTTACGCCGCAAGATGAATTCCCAATTAAATCGACATTTAGAGAATCCAACCACTACTTTAAAAAAGGCGACCCCATCCCGAGCTTTAGTGAATATGAAGGTACTTATAACACGGGTGCTGTTACCGACATCATCTTCCTGTATTCCTTCACACCGCCGGCTTCCTCCGAAGGCGACGAGTCCGAACCCGAAAAAGCCGACATGGCGCGCGAGGAAATGGAGGACATGGACGAAACAGAAACCAGCGACAACGAAAAGCTCACCGAGGAATTTGGCAAGGACCGCCCGTTTTACGTCACCATGCAGTACAGGCGGGAAGTAAAAATAAGCTATAAGTTAAGCGTCAATAGGTCTTATGCTTCGCCGGCCGGTTGGTATCACTCCGACCGGGGGATGTACACTGTAGAATGGACGCTTGATTCGCCCGCTGTATACCGCCGGTTTTTCATACACGATGTTGATACCGACCTCGTTGATTCAAATTACTGGAAATGGTTGGGGAGCTATAGGACGTACCCTCTTAGTAATCCTGACAAAGATGTTTACATGAAGCTTAACCCACTGGGCAAAAAGGAGCCGCAGCTGCCGCAAATACAGATGATACCCGTGGGCAACAAAGTAGACTACGGCTTTTACCTGTTTGCTCACCCGCGCGGTATTATGATCTACGACGGCCACTCGGGGCTTAGCAGGAAGGTGCAGGACTCAAAATTTGTCTATGACTATGATGTAGACGGCAGGTGTTATTATACAGATACATTTCAGTTTAACAGGGGCGTGCTTTATAGAAGCGCGATAGAATACTATCAAAAAGACAAGAAGACACACACAAGGAAACTTTCCTTTGTATTCATGCGCGGCGATGACGAAAGCGGCAATGGGGTTACAGTGCTATTCCCGATTGTAAATATGGATAGGGGGCAGTTAAGCCGCCTGCACGAAGCTAAAATGAACCTGCCGTCCATCCTCAGCACATTAAACGCCGCGGTTCGCAATGAATATAACAGTTATGTTTCATTTATCCGAGTTAGTAGCCAAAGCGATGCAGATACCTTGACCAAATACTTTGTAAATGCGGCAAAAAAGGCTATTACAAACCGGGATAAAGCGGTCGCCACGAGCTTTTCCGATTTCCTTGTGCCACGGTATAATTCTTCCGATTTGAAGACAACGGACGAAAATGCGCTGCACGTATCCCAGCGGATAAACCCCGCGCTTTCGGATTCATCTTTCCTACAGCATGGGCATACTGTTTTGATGGATGCTATCCATATGGCGGGCGGCCTGGAGGACATAGAAATTTACTGGCCGCCGCCCGAGCCGGATGAAGAACCCGAAGAAGATGAAGAAACCGAGCAAGTTAACTTTGACGAAATGACAGAAGAAGAGCAAGAAGCATACATCAATATGCTAATGGAGCAACTATTGGAAAGATTAAGGGAGGAAGAAGCCGAAAGGGAAGCTAACGGCGAAGAAGAAGAAGACTTATCATCAGAGCTTGCACCCGACCCGGATTTTGAGCCGCCAAGACAGCCCACATATCAAGATTATGTTAATGCGCGTCAGCTCGAATGGGAAAATGCCGAGTTTACAAATTTCTCATTTATGGAGACTGCTTACTGGGAATTGGGACCTATGGGGATGGGGGCGATTTTCCCAATCAAGAATCTTCTGGATGCCCGTGTGGCAAGACTGGATAAAAACGGCAGCGGTATCGCCCTGCACGCAACGCTGGAAAATGGGCTTGAAATCTACAGGCATATTCAAATGAACGTCACGGTGTCAATTAAAGATGATTGGTACGCGAAAAAAACTACGACAACCAAAGTCGACTCAAGAAACGCCAATCAGTTTATTCTCGGCTACCGCTTCGACGGCGCGTATTATAACGCGTACAATACGTCTATTGCGGGCATTGACTGCGTACTGCTGGGCTACACGAAGCCGAACCGCCAGGCGCTGGCTGTAGACACCGACTTGCGCGACGCAAATGTCATCGGCGTAAAGCTCGGCGCCAACAACCCCATCGAACACGAATGGGCAAGGAATTGACAAATTATTATTTAAATAAATAATAATTGAAATAACAAATAATTAAGGGGTGTTTATTATGGGATTATGGAACACGATCAGGAAAAAAATCACCGACATTTTTTCGCCTACTAAGCTGAATGTGCAGATGGAGGCGCTTTCAGGCGCAAACCCGGGGCGCAGGCTGCTGAGCGAAGCTGAAGTTGAACAGTTTGAAAATATGCTTTTTAATACATGGCGCGGCGAAGACATAATGGTGCAGAAAATCAAAACAAACCTCAATGAAAAAGTAACCGTGCAACAAGCCTACACTGACGCCAAAAACGGAAACTACGCCGCCTTTGAGAACCTGCCGCCCGCAATGCGCAACGCAATCGCTTCTATAAAAATGAATGAGCTCAGGGCAAACGGCACATTTACAAACCCCGCCGCGATGGCAGCGCTTGCGCCCAACGACCCTGCGCTTAGGCTGGGCTTCGATTACGCGGGCAGGATGGCGGATTTCGGCGGGCAAAGCCGCGAGTTTTTCAGTGCAAAATATGATGAAATGACACAGCGGGTATTTGAAGGCAAGGCGACTGTGCCTGACAGCCGCAGGCTGATGGATGCCGACCAGCTTGCACAATATGAAGCAGACCTAATGAGCACGCCGCAGGGCAAAAAGCTTATGAATGAAAAAGTGGCAACGGCGGACAGCTATTTTTTCAGTATGTTTAACCGCGTAACCGTGCGCGAAGCTTATGAGCTTGCGAAAAACGGCGATTACCGCGCGTTTGAAAACCTGCCCCCGGAGATGAGGAACGCGGTCGCCTCCAGAAAAATGCTTGAGCTGGAGGCAAACGGCACGTTTGCAGACCCGGCTATGATAAGCGCGCTTTCGCCGCATGACACGGCTTTGCGGCTTGGGCTTAGCCACGCAGGCAGGATGGGGACTTTTGCGGGGATGCCCGGCAGCTTTTTCGAAAACCTCGATAATTCAATGACAAAAAAAGTCTTTACCGACACCTTTACACCGATGACAGCGGACAGGACACAGCGCTTGCAGGAAAAAGTAGGCGGCGACAAAGCCGCGGATATGATAAAGCAATCCGATTATTCGCAGGGCGTAATGCTGAAAATGATGTATGCCTCGCAAATGGGCAGGACGACGATGACAAGCCAAAGCAAAGAAACCGCGTGGGGCGCGGGGATGTCCGATATGTTCACCACCGGCGCGAGGACAGGGTTTATCCTGCCGCGCGGGGGCAAGGTGATCTCGGCGATATACGGGAAAAACTGGGGCGAAGATTTTGGGAACAAAGGGCGCGCGTTTGCGACACACTCCGTGCGGGCGCCTGCTTTTGACGGCTCCAAGCAATACAAAGAGCAAAAAGGCGCTTCGCCGTTCGGACAATACGGCTTGAACATCCCGGCGGGGGGACTCGGGAACCGCGGCACAAGCGGCAGGACCATTGTAAACGACGGGAGCTGCGGGCATCTGTACTCACACATCAAGCCCGGCGACACAAAGCACCACTCAACCTTGCTGGTTGGCGTTGAAAGCGACGCGCCGCTTTCCCGCAATTTCCAGGGGCATTATCACGGCCCGAAGGCAACGCCTGAAAGCCACTCCTGCTTCGGGGCGCAAAAAACATCGCTCATCGGCGATAAATACGGCGGGAGGACCGTGGATTTACGGGGCATTGACGGCGCGCGGTTCGTCGACAAAATGAATTTGATGGACAAATACATAAAAGATAACCAGCGCATCGCCCGCACAGGGAACGAGCAGGAACGCACCGCCGCCACGCAGAGGCTTGAAAGCCTGACGCAATCGCTGACCGGCAAAAAAATGTCTGAGGTGCAGCTCAGTACGGTGGAGCGCGAAATAGGGGAATGGACGCAGACAGGCGGCACAGAAAGGCAGGCACAAGCAGAGCGGACGGCGGACCCTTTCCGGGGAGTTGAAGCACAGGTAACGGCGGCCAATGAAGTTGACCGCGAACCGGTGGATTTCGGCAATCTCGTAAATCCGCCGCGCGAAATTGACACAAACGCGCTCGAAGCCGGGGAGCGCGAAATTACCGTGCCAAGCGCGGATAGAAGATAAAAGAACTCCCCCGGTATAACCGGGGGAGTTCTTTTAGGGCGTCCCGCGCTCCTGCCCCCTTCGCGCACGAAGGGGGTGGCGCGGAGCGCCGGGGGTTGATTTTTGGCGGCGATTTATTAGGGCAACCCCCGCCGTCCGCAGACGGCACCCCCTTCATGCGTGAAGGGGGCAAAAAACACGCCACAGGGTTGCCGGCACAAAAAAACTCCCCCGGGCATAACCGGGGGAGTTTTATTTCAATTTTTATTTGCGCTGTAAAACCCCATCACTAACCACAATCGCCCCTGCGTAGCCTGTGTAAAAATGCACATACCCGTTCGAGTCGATTTTGTAGTTAGGCTGTTTTATCTGCTTATAAGTGTTGGTCATGCTGTCGTAGGCGTAGAACACGAGATTTTTTGCATCCATGCCGGTCAAATCAAGCCTGGCGGCGGCGCGCAAAACCTGCCCCCACTCGCCCTTTTGCTCGAAGACAACGGCCTGCAGCTTGTTTGCAAAATGCCGCTCGAACAGCCGCAGTGTCGGGCTTACACGTATGCCTCCCGTCCAGCCGCTCACTAAAATATCCTTGCCGAAGCCCGCGGGGTTATCGGCGTACAGGCGCACGGCTACGCTGTTGTTTTCCATCGTGTCATGCTCGTAGCGCAGGCCCGCCAGCCGGTCCCAGGCATCGCCGCGCACGCCGTATGTGTAGTTATGCCTTGTGCGCACAAAATCTATATTCGAGCGCTTTGCCGCCGCCGCCAGATTTTGAGCGGGGGCGCGTTCCAGCCACATGGCAGTGGGTATGGGGGCAAATGATGCATCGCTTCTGCTGTCGGAACCCGAGCCGCCGCCGGTTCTGCCGGATTGGGGCTGGTTGATGATGATTGGGGAACCGGTTATCAAAAAGTCGTCCGGCCCCCAGACGCTAAGCTGATAATTGCCATTTGAAAGTGTTTCCAAAAACTGCCAGTACAACGTAACGATAATACTGCCTTCTTTCACATCACCAAGCTGTCTTGTTTCCCTATTGTTCCAACTTCCATAGCCTGTAAGGCCGCCGCCATCACCCTTTTTACCCGGGTCAAGATACCAGGTTTCAAGCTCTGTAGGTTTCGATCCAACCGGTCCGAAACCTATGCCCCATTCGGGGTCTTCCAGCAGGTCTTCAAAATCAACATTAAATGTTTGTGTCATGTCTGTGCCTTCAAAAATATAAGTCGTGGTGTCTATGATTGTTATGGTAAGATCACGGCCCCATTCAGCTCGTGGTACATATATAATTTTAATCTCAAAACTATCATTGACTTCATGGTAATTAAAAAAATCATCATAAAATGTAAATGTAAACTCAATATCGAATTTGTCACCGACACTGGTAATTTTAATGCTTCCTTCCCCCAATTCTCCCATATCGGAATTTGCCATTTCAAAGGTTATAATTTCGTTTAATTCTAGATCTTCTATATTAATGTCCTCTATGAGAGTGTCTTGGAATAAGACGGCAATTTCATCTGCATATTCTTCAACATCAGCGATCGTATGCGTAAATGTATATGTACCTTTATCCGCAAGGTTAATCGTATAGGTGGTTGGGTCGGCGGCAAATACAATTACCCCCCCCCCGGGGAATATACCGGCGGCAAGCGCCAGGGAAAGGAGCAGCGGCAAAAGCCTTGTTATAACCTTTTTGCCTTGTTTCATTTGTATCTCTCCTCCGAAAATTTCATAGATTTCGCCCATGATTTGATATAATCTTACAAGAAGCGCCCGCCGCGAAGATAGGGGCTTTGGCGGGTATTTTTAAAATTAGTTTTTACTATACCGCCATGGGTATTCAATCGCCGCGCGGGGGTTTGCTACAATAAATAAAATGCATCGTAGGGGCGACCCCGTGTGGTCGCCCGCATTTTACCGAATTGCATCGTACAATG
>WRLS01000056.1 GCA_009776345.1 Oscillospiraceae bacterium
ACCAACAAATATTTAAAACAAAAAACCATGTAGGGGCGACCCCGTGCGGTCGCCCGCAAATTACCGCATCGCATCGTACAGGGCGGGACGCCCGGGTGTGCGTCCCCTACGGATTGCGGGTTTTTATGGTGCCGGATTGTACAATGCGGGCGGGCACATGGGCCCGCCCCTACGGCGCGGTGCGCAGGTTTTAGGATTTAGGTTTGAGGTTTTAGGAAAAGGATGGAGCGACAAATATCGTCCCTTCCTAAATCCTTAATCCTAAAACCTAAGTCCTGCCGCAGGCCGTAGGGGACGCACACCCGGGCGTCCCGAAATTACCAAACAATCATATTATAAACATAAAACCATGTAGGGGCGACCCCGTGTGGTCGCCCGCAAATTACCGCATCGCATCGTACAGGGCGGGACGCCCGGGGGCGCGCCCCCTACGGATTGCGGGAAAACTATGCTAATCACAGACATCGGGCAGACAAAAAAAGGCCGATATTCTATCTTCTGCGACGGGGAGTTTTACTGCTCGCTCCACGCCGATGTTTTCGCGCCTTCGCGGCTTAAAACAGGCGCGGAAATCGCGCGGGGCGAGCTTGACGCGCTTCACCGCCGCTCTGAGCTGAAAATTACGACAGACAGGGCGCTGCGGCTTTTGTCGGTGCGGAGCTACAGCGCGCACGGCCTGCGGCAAAAGTTGGCGGCATACACGGACGAGGAAAGCGCGGATGCCGCCACTGCGCGTATGGCGGAGCTTGGATACATAAATGACCTTGACTACGCGCGGCGCTTGTGTACCGACTGCATAAACAGGAAAGGCTTTTCCGCGTACAGGGCAAAACAGGCGCTGCGGGAAAAAGGCATAGCCCGCGAGATCATCGAGCAGGTAATGGACGAGCGGGACGACGACCCGGAACCGCAGATCGCGGCGGTAGTTTTGCGAAAATATATGCGTTTCCTTGAGGATGAAAAAGGCTTTGCGAAAACGACAAACGCGCTGCTCCGGCTGGGGTACCGGCATGGGGATATCCGCCGTGTGCTTGAGAATTTGATGGAGGACGCGGGGTATTATGATGATTGGGAGGAGTAGCTAATATGGAAAGCATAAAGACAAGGGCATTTGCCGGAACTTTTTTGAGATATCAAGATGAAGTCATCCTAATGAAACGCGGTATGCATAAAAAACTAGGCCCCGGCTTATGGGCTGGAATTGGCGGCCACATTGAGCCGTCTGACGCAGACTCGCCGGTTACGGCCTGCTTTCGTGAAATTGAGGAAGAAACGGGTATCCTGCCCGCGCAAATAGAAAGCTTGAATCTAAGATACTTTGCCTTGCTGAAATCCGCTGATACAATCGATAGCATTTACTATTTCGTAGGCGAACTAAATGAAAAAGCGGCGCTCCGCGACACGGACGAAGGAACGCTGCATTGGATAAAGCTAGGTGATGGTATAGGATATCAAATGGCGCCGTTTATGAAAAGCTTTTATACGCATTGGGTTGACAATTTATCGGATAATACTTTCCATTGTTTTTTGGATTCTGATATTCAGCTGATTAATCAAAGCTTTAACTAAAAGAAAGGAACATCACATTGGCAAAAATAGGAATGGTATCTCTGGGCTGCTCCAAAAACCAAGTCGACGCCGAGCGTATGCTGGCGGCTATCCGCGGTGCGGGGCATGAGCTAAGCGCCGACGCGGGCTTGTGCGATGCGGTCATCATCAACACCTGCGCTTTTATCGAAGAAGCAAAGCGGGAGAGCATCGATTATATTTTAGAATTTGTGAAGCTAAAGGAAGAAAACCGGATTAAAGCGGTCGCCGTGACCGGCTGCCTTGCCGAGCGCTACCGCGATGAGGTCGCGAAGGAGATACCCGAAGCCGATGTGATATTGGGGATCGGGAGCAATGCGCAAATCGTTGCGGCGATCGAAAACGCGCTGTCCGGGCAGAAAACCGCGGCGTTCGGCGACAAGCTTGACCTGCCGCTGGAGGGCAAGCGCGTTATCTCGAATTTGCCGTTTTACGCGTATCTGAAAATCGCGGAGGGCTGTGACAACCTCTGCTCCTACTGCGCCATCCCGCTGATACGCGGGAAATTCCGCAGCCGCACGATGGAAAACATCATCGCGGAGGCCGAGGTCCTTGCCATGCAGGGCGTGACGGAGCTGAACCTCGTCGCGCAGGATACAACCCGCTACGGCGAGGATATCTATGGAAGACTCATGCTGCCGGAGCTTCTGCGCGGGCTTTGCAAAATCGAAAAGCTCCGCTGGATACGCGTGCTGTACTGCTACCCCGAACGCGTAACGGACGAGCTTTTGGACGTTATCGCGGCAGAGCCGAAAATCGTGAAATACATGGATATCCCAATCCAGCACTGCGAGGGCGAAATACTCGCCGCCATGAACCGGCGCGGCGATAAAAATACACTTGCCGCGCTGTTTGCAAAAATCCGCGAAAAAATCCCCGGCGTGGCCTTGCGCACAACAATAATCGCGGGCTTCCCGGGCGAAACCGACGCGCATTTTCAGTCGCTTTTAGATTTTGTGAAGGAGATAAAATTCGACAGGCTCGGCTGTTTTGCCTATTCCAAAGAGGAGGACACCCCGGCGGCGGAGCTGACAAATCAAATCGGCGATGAAATAAAACAGCGGCGCTGCGGGCAAATCATGGAACTGCAAAGCATAGTTATGCAAAGCATCGCGGAAAATATGCTCGGCAAAGCTGTAGAAGTGCTGTGCGAGGGCTTCGACCGCTACGCGGGGCTTTGGTTCGGGCGCAGCTATATGGACGCGCCTGATATTGACACGAAGGTGTTTTTCACAACCGGCACGCCGGTCAAGCCCGGGGATTATGTAACCGTCCTGGCGGAGGATGTGCTGGATGGGGATATAGTGGGGGTTGCAGTTACCGATATTGATACGCAGAAAAATGAAGCAAGAAAGCTATTTTTGAAAAATGCAGAGGATATGCAGCAGCAGTCTGTTGTCAACGGAACAAGTGAGATGACGATGGACGAAATAGACGATATAATCGCAGAAGTCCGAAAAGAGAAGTAGGTACTACCGGGGGCGGTCGTCTCTACGGTTTTAGGTAGGTTTTAAGGTAGGGCGGGGGCTTGCCCCCGCCGTTTCGGTGCAAAACCTGTGCCTACATCATGCTTGTTTCCGGTTGCAGTTTCGCACTGCCCACCCGCTCAAGCCGCGGAGGCTTTTCTTTTGCTTGTGCAAAAGAAACAAAACACACCGGGGAGACCCCGGACCCCCACTCCGACAAACCGCATAGCATTGTGCCTTTCATCGCGCACGTCAAAAGCTTTGCTCTATAATCCACCCAATCACCCAGCCGAGCCGGGCTCCAGGTCTCGAACGCGAAAAAAGGTATTAGGAATAAAAGATATCAAAGACTTTTTCCGCTGTTATTACGTGCGCGGGCGCTTCCGGGCATCGCTCTTTCCTTTAGGTTTGCGCCTACTTGCCTTTGTGGCCTGCACTTTTTCTTGGGACAAAAACTTATTGCTTCTTCCCTTACTAATTTCTAATTCCTATTTTCTAATTTCTATTTGGGTGGTAGGCGTAGCCTGACGGGGTGGTTCAAAATAGATGCGGAAATTATCGCTTCTTCCTTTCCTTGAAACCTTATTTCTGAATCCTGCGCGCCGCGCTATACCTTTCTTTCCCAAGTTGACAACAACGCAAAACCCATGTATAATAAACCTATCTTAAAAAGAAAGGAGGGGGTTGCCATTAGTAAGCCTAGTGCCATGCCTCTCCGGGGGGCTATAATCTAATCCCGCGGTAGAGGCGTGCCGCAAGCGTACACCGGGGAACGAAAATCCCCCGGTGTATTTTTTATGCAGTATAAGTCAAGCGCCGCCGAAGGCGGCGCGCGGCGGCTATATCAGTGCGTTTTGGCGGTGGCTTTCCTCCATGACCCAAATCTGCTGGCGTACCTGCTCCGGCGTTACGACCAGCGGTGTGCCCTCGGTAATCCTGCGGTAAAGCGTGTCGTAGAGCTTTCCCGTGGCGTAGTCAAAGGTCCCGGCGTTTGCGGTTTCCCATTTGTCGTCGCGCCACAAAAGCGGCTCGCTGCAATACATGGGCAGCCCCATCGCGTTACTCAGCGGGGTTTTTATCAGCCGCTGCTCGGGGGCCTCCGCGGGGTCAAACCAGCGCCACTGCATTTCCTGCAAGCTGCCCTTCAGCCCGCCGGTCGAACCCATTATGTTGTATGTAAAGCTCGGGTACGCGTTGCAGGAGGAAATCTCCACATCAATAACCGGCCTTCCCGGTGCGGTTAGGATAAGCTTGACGTAATCCTCCGCATCGCCGAAGGTATTCACCCTGTCCATAAAACAGGTGACATTCGGGTTGCCGTCCGGGAAATCCAGCAGCTGCAGCGCCTGGTCGACGGGATGCGGTCCTGTATTGTACAGGTTGCCGCCGGCGAATTCGCGGCAGCACTGCCAATCCCACCTTCTCGCATAGCCGCTGAAATGTATGCTGACCTGTATAATCCTGCCCAGCGCGCCGCTCGCGAGGACCTTGCTTACCTGCTCGAAATACGGCGCAAAGCGCGACTGCTGGAATACCGCCAGCATTTTCCCGCTTTTTTGGGACGCGGCGATCATTTCGTCCACCTGTGCGGCGGTCTGCGCGAAGGGCTTTTCGCACAGCACATTGTAGCCGCGCCTAAGCAGATCCAGCGTTACCGGCACATGAAGATGGCTGGGCGTGGCGTTTACCACAAGGTCGATGCCGCCGTCTTCGGGAAAATCCGCGTAATCGGCAAACGCGCGGCAGCCGTATTCTTTTTCCGCCCTGTCCCTGCGCTCCTTGATAGGGTCGGCGACAAAGGCGACCTTGTACTTTTCCCCGGCGGTGAGAAAGTATGCCCCGTGGATATCCCGCCCGCTCCTGCCTTGCCCTAAAATAGCAATACGAAGCTGTTTCATATTTTACTAAGCCCCACTTCCCTGAAAAATTCCGGCCTGTGAAAATCCGGGCGCTCTGTTTCTACAAGGTTCCAACAGCCCCAATGCGGCACAGCCAGCTTATCCCCGCATTTATAGAAATTGCATAGGATCGTGTCTTTTTTCGATATCGGCGCTTTGCCGTATATCTGGGCGATCAAGGCATAAGGCAGAAAAAACTGTACCTGCCAGCGCGTCCTGATGGTCTTTCTGTTCACAGTAGTCCGCACATCCATATTGTACAGGTATTCTACCGGCAACAGACGCCGGTCATGGCGCGACTCCCCAACCGCGAAATGCACCGTGCCGATGGGGTTTATCTCTATGTTTAGGTATCGCGCGTCGTCAAGATAGGGCCGCAGAAAAAACTCCGCGCAGCTGTCTTGGCACACGCCGCTGTTGTGCGCCGACTGCGCCGCGCGTATTTCCGGCTCGCGCACGTCAAACTCTACAGTAAGCTGCGCGTCATCGGCTGTAAGTGAGCCTTCAGCATCAACAAACGGCCTTTTTTGCCCCCATGGGTAATGGTCGATGGTGAAATTCATAGGATGGTCCTTTCCGGTTAAAAGATTTGCGGCGTAGGGCGGGGAATGTGAAGTGCAGAACAAGATTAGGGCATATGCCCCCTTCGCGCACGAAGGGGGTGGCTGGCGGCGCAAAGCGCCGCAGGTTTTAGGATTAAGGTTTAAGGTTTCAGGAAAAGGACAAATCTTTTAGTTTCTTCCCTTCCTAAATCCTGAATCCTAAATCCTAAATCCTAAATTCCTGCCGAAGGCACAACCCCCGCCGTCTGCGGACGGCACCCCCTTCGTGCGCGAAGGGGGCAATGGGTTGCATAGAATGTAATGTTGCGGTAAATTCGGGACGCCCGGGTGTGCGTCTCCTACGGCGCTGCGCGCAGGTTTTAGGATTTAGGTTTGAGGTTTTAGGAAAAGGACGGCGCGACAATTTTCTTCCCTTCCTAAATCCTAAATCCTCAATCCCGACGAAGGCTCGCAGAGCCTTCGTCTAGGTACAGCCACCAATCGGGGTGGCTTTTCAGCGCTGTTGCGGGGATTAGGTTTGTGATTGCCCCGGAATCCAGTGTATCTTTCACGGCTTTTGCCTTTGCCGCGTGGGGGACTACGGATACGATTGTTTTGCAGGCGAGGATTTGCTTTACCGTCACGCTGACTGCCTGCTCGGGGACATCGGAGATTGAGGGGAACCAGCCTTCGCGGACTTGCTGCCTGCGGCAGGCTTCATCGAGCGTGACAAGCTTGAAGGCGTCGGTGCAGTCAAAATCCGCGGGCGGGTCGTTGAAGGCGATGTGTGTGTTCTCGCCTATGCCGATCACGCCGATATCAACGGGCTTTTCGCGTATCAGCGCGCTTATCCGCGCGATTGTGGCGGCGATATCGCCCTCGCCGGAGATATAATTCATTTTCGCGCCGGGGGCCTTCGCGATAAACCGCTCCGCCAAATAGCCGCAGAAGCTCGCTTTATGCACCGCCGACAGGCCTACATATTCGTCAAGATGGAAAAGCTCCGCCTTTTCCCATGGGATGTCCATGCCGGTGAGCGCCTCGAAGAATTCAAACTGCGACTGGCCGGTGGAAACCATCATGCGGAAATACCCGCGCGCGTTAACCGCGTCCATGATGAGCGAGCTTACTTTTTCGGCGGCGGCAATGCCGTTTTCAAGCGGCGTTTTAGAAATCGTCAGATTCATAGCTTTCCTTCTTTCTTGTTGCTTTGGACAACTTCTCCCCTAAGCATTACAAAGGATACATCTATATTTTTGTCAAACAGGATAATATCCGCGTCACAGCCTATTGCGATGCGGCCTTTGTTCTTTTTGCCGATGATATTCGCGGGGGTTTGGGACGCCATCTTGACGGCGTCGGCGAGGGGTACGCCCGCAAGCTCTGTCATAACGCGGACAAGGCGCGGCATATCCGCGCAGCTCCCCGCGAACGAGCTGCGGTCGGGGAGCTTCATCACGCCGTCTTCCAGAATTGTCTGAACGCCGTTTTTCTGGGTGTAGACCGTGCCCTCGGCGTAACCGGCGGCTGACGCGGCAAGGCCGTCGGTTATAAGCGCGATGCGGTTTGCGCCCTTGCATTTGTAAATAAGCTTGAGCAAGGGCGGCGGCAGGTGCTTGCCGTCGGCGATTACGCTGACTGTAAGCTCATCGAAATACAGGCCCGCCTCCACAACGCCCGCAATGCGGTAGGCGTTTTTGCGGTGCATGGACGAGCATCCCGAATAGATGTGCGTGACATCGGCGTAACCGTAATCCAATGCTTGTTCTATTTGCTCAAACGTCGCGTCGGAGTGGGAGATTGACGCCGTGATCCCACGCTTTGCGATCTCCCTGCCAAGCTCAAACCCGCCGGGAATTTCGGGTGCCGCGCCCATCATGCGTATTATATCCCCGTGATCGAGCAGAAGCTTTATGCTATCTTCATCGGGCGTTAAAATATACTCCGGCGCCTGCGCCCCGCGCTGCTGCTGTGAGATGAACGGGCCTTCTAGATGCACGCCTAAAATATCCGCCTCTTTACAAATATCTTTTGCGGCGCGGATATTTTGGATTGCGGATACAAGCTCATCAATCGGGGCGGTGAGCGTCGCCGGCAAAATCGAGGTCGTACCAAATCGGCTGTGTGCCGCGCATATTTTTGCGATCTCCTCGGGCGTGCTTCCCATAAACTCCAGCCCGCCACCGCCGTGTACATGGATATCCACAAAGCCCGGGGAAATCACGCGCCCCGCCGCGTCTATAACGCGGATATCGGCGGGGGGCGCGGAAATCGGGCGGTCGAGGATATCGGTGATTTTGCCGCCCTCAACCATCACCCCGCCTGTAGGAATTACGCGGTGGGGCAGAATTACCATGCCGTTTTGAACCAGCGTCCTCATGCGCGGATTAAATCCAGCCGCGCAGCTTTGCGGCTTCGCTGACGCGGTTTATCGCGATGACATAGGCGGCGTCGCGCATATAGAGATTCTTTTCTTTTGCAAGGTCATAAACCGCGCGGAACGCCTTTGACATGGCGGTGTTAAGCTTTTCGAGGGTTTCCTCCAGCGTCCAGAAATAATTCATATTGCACTGCACCTGCTCGAAATAGCTACAGGTCACGCCGCCCGCGTTTACAAGGAAATCGGGGAGCAACGTAATTCCGCGCTCACGGATCAGCGGGTCGGTGTCCGGCGTGGTGGGGCCGTTTGCGCCCTCGGCGATTATGCGCACCTGCTTTGAGATACTCGGGAAATTCGCGGGCGTAATCTCATTTTCCAAGGCGGCGGGGATGAGTATGTCCACATCTTCGCAAAGCCAAGCGTCGCCGGGGAGGATCTCATAGCCCAGGGCTTTGGCTTTTTCCTCGTCAATGCCCCAGCCTTTTTTTATTTCGGTGAGCTGCTGTATGTCACAGCCGCTTTTTTTCCTGACGGTAAAGGCGGGGGAGTCCGGGCTGTTTTTGCAGGAAATTGTAACGACCTTCCCGCCAAGCTCCGAATACAGCCTTGCGGCGTATTCCGCCACATTGCCGAAGCCCTGGATGCTTGCGGTGGTTGCGCTTATATCGGTTTTTTCTATATCAAGCAGGTCCTTAAGTACATAGACAATGCCGTAGCCGGTGGCTTCCGTCCTGCCGAGGGAACCGCCCATGCCCACGGGCTTTCCCGTAATAACGCCGGGATAACGCGCGCCCGCCATGGTTTCGTACTCATCCATCATCCACAGCATATGCTGGCTGTTCGAGCCTGAATCCGGCGCGGGGACATCGAGGTTCGGGCCGAATTGGGAATATGCCCCGCGGATATATCCCCTGCACATCCTTTCCTGCTCACCCGCGGAAAGCTCCAGCGGGTTGCAGATAATGCCGCCTTTGCCGCCGCCCAGCGGTATATCCACCACGGCGCATTTCCATGTCATCCACATAGAAAGCGCGCGGACGGTGTCGGCGGTTTCGTGGGGATGGAAGCGGATGCCGCCCTTTGCGGGGCCGCGCGCGTCGTTGTGCTTGATGCGGAATGCCTTGAAAACCTTTGTAGAGCCGTCGTCCATCTTGACCGGGATTGTGAAGTGGAATTCCTTCATCGGCTGGCGGAGAAGCTCCCGCGCGCCCGCGTCCAGCCCGATCTGGTCCGCAACCTTGCCGAACTGTTCCTGCGCGTTTTCATACGGATTGTATGCCATAAAAAGTACCTCCCGAATTGGTGTTTGTTTATTTAAAGAATATTATACAATAAAAAATAGATTTTTTCAATTCGCAATTAAAAAACAGTTTTGCGTAGGGGTGGCTGGCGGGCGCAGGGCGCCGCAGGTTTTAGGATTGAGGTTTGAGGTTTTAGGAAAAGGACGGCACGACAATTTTCTTCCCTTCCTAAATCCCGGGTCCTAAAACCTAAATCCTGCCGAAGGCCGTAGGGGGCGCACACCCGGGCGTCCCGAATTTACCCGCCAATCAAAAATAATGCACCGTAGGGGCGGCAATCTGCCGCCCGTTTTATGCCCCCTTCGCGCACGAAGGGGGTGCCGTCCGCAGACGGCGGGGGTTGCACGTAGGGCGTGACAACTCGGCTCGCCGAAAAACCGCATCGCATCGTACAATGCGGGACGCGCCCCCGCGCGTCCCGAAATTACAATCGTATCCATATATAAGCCGTAGGGGCGGGCTTCCATGCCCGCCCGCGAATATTCGCTTTGACTTTGACGATCGGGGATGGAACCCCGACCCTACAATTTCCTTCCCTTCCTAAAACCTCAATCCTCAATCCTAAAGCCTGCCGAAGGCAAAAAACACCAAAATCACACTTAATAATACTCCAAAGACGCCGTGTAATGCTCCGCGTCAAGCTCCGGCGAGGGCGCGTTTTCACACAGCCACCTGCGGATGTAAAAACACATCGCGCATTTCGATGTATACCCCGCTTCCGGGATGAAGCCCTTGCTTTTGGCGTAGCTCATCAATGCGTCTGCGCCGCCTGACAGCACGGCCTCCATCACCGGGTACTTGCCGCGGGGCAGGCCGCCGACCGCTTCCTCCAGCGGCACGGAAAGCCCGGTGCAGGACGGTACAAATTTACCGTATAAATCCACATGGTAATGCGCGCCGGACAGCGCCCGTGTGCATGGCTTTGTGTCGAGCAGGCTGTCTGTAGGTTTTACGGGGAAATATTCTTCCTCTATATTTATTGCCCTGCCGCCGTAGCCGATGCCGTAGCTTTTTGCCGTATCATATATGTAGGAGGGCGAAACTGCCCTTTCCATAGCTTCGCGGTTATGGGCCTTGTTCATGTCCAGATTTTTGAGCATGGGCAAAAATTCCTCCCGCCAGAGGAAAAACCGCGCGCCGTATTCCCTGCACAGCATCGCGAGCCGCAGCGGCCGTGCATACGGCACATATTCCGCGTGGTACGGGTCCAGCGAAATGCACAGCGTATCCGCCCCTGCAGCTAACAACCGCTCAAGATAATTGCCGATTTTTTCTTCATCGGTTGCCCAGAAGGCGTTTGTTTCTACATAATCCACGCCAACTCGCGCATCGCGCAGGCACTCCAGCAAAATAACCAGGCCGTCAATATCCATAAACGGTTCACCGCCGCCGATATGCACTGCCCGGCAGCCGAAGCTCACAAGCTGCCGCGCGAGCTTCCCCGACATTTCGCGGGTGATATAGCCCTTCGCCCTTGTCGGGGAACAGGCGTAGCAGCAATGCCTGCAAGCGGCGGTACACCTGTAATTTGTCATGATGCCCCCATTGCCGAGCCTTCCCGATTTATACATAGCTCCACCCCTTCTAGTAATGAAACTTCGCCACATAATTTACCCCGTCCCCGATATACTGCGAAAGGCCGCTTTGCCCCGCGCCCGAGGTCAGCGTCGGGTCCATGAGGATCCAGTCCTGCCCGTCGAAGAATATCACATTGCCGATCCAGCCCTCTTCCTCGGAATAAACGCTGATCCACGCGTGGTAATACTCGCCCACATAGCCGAACACAAGCTTTGTCGGGATGCCAAGGCTGCGCAGCATCGCTGTCATGACCGCGGCGTAATCAAAGCAAATCCCCTTGCCCTTTGCCAAAACCGCGTCTAAATCGGGCAAATAGCCGCTCTCCACGGTTTGCGCAAGCTCGGTGTCGTAAGATAAATTTCCCGTGACAAAATTAAACACCGCGGAAATTACGCCGATAAGGTCCCGCGCGCCCGCCGTTATTTCGGCGGCTTTGGCGGTCACGGCGCTTTCCTTGCTGTAATTTACGTGCTGGCTGGGGCGCAGAAAGGGCGCCAGCGGATCGCTGATAGATACATCTATATGCGCTTTCACGACGACCTTCAGCTTCATTTCATCGACCTGCTCGCACAGCGTCACGACATAGCGCCCGTTGCCTTCTGTCAGCGGGAAGACCGCAAAATCCCCGGGCGCGACGATATAAACATACTGCTCGCCGCCCGGCCCATCCACCAGCACATTTATCATATTCGGCGTATCTATGCGGTATTTCGCCATGATATATCCATCGGACGAATTTGAATAATCGATAACCGCCTTGTCGTTTTCCTCCACGGAAATTCCCGGCGCAGACGCCGCCGGCACGCTAACCTCGCGCGGCGTAAAATCCGCGGGGGGCGCATCCGGCAAGTTGGCGCATCCCGCCGCAAAAACAACCGCCGCCGCGATAATCAACGCGAAAGCCCTGCTGAAAATTTTCATGCCGCACCCCTTCGCAATGATGCTTCAATTATACCACCGCCGCGGGGAAATGACAATTCATAATTGAAAAACACTCCCTCCGTCTGCAAACCACCCCGGCGCAGCCGCGCCACCCCTCCAAAGGAGGGGAATTTGCGGGGGGCAACCCCCGGCGGCAACCCCCCTCCCCCCCTTCGTGCGCGAAGGGGGAGCCGCCTGCGGGCGGCGGGGGTTGTTCCCGCAATTCGCCGCCAAAGACAACCCCCTGTCACTACGTGACAT
>WRLS01000057.1 GCA_009776345.1 Oscillospiraceae bacterium
CGGGGTGGTTTATAACACGATTTTATCTTCGGTAGTTTTTCACCGCTCAAGCCGCGGGGGCTGTTACTTTGCAACGCGGCAAAGTAACCAAAGCGCGCCGGGGAGACCCCGGACCCCCATTTCGACAAATCTCATAGATTAGTGCCTTTCATCGCGCACGTCATATGCATAGTTCTATAATCCGCCCAATCACCCAGCCGAGCCGGGCTCCAGGGCTGGAACGCGAAAAAAGGTATTAGGAACAAAAGAAATCAAAGACTTTTTCCGCTGTTATTACGTGCGCGGGCGCTTCCGGTGTCGCTCTTTCCTTTAGGTTTGTACCTGCTTGCCTTTGTAGCCTTACCCTCTTTTTAAAGAGGGTGGCGCAAAGTGATTTATCACTTTGTGACGGGTGTTTCGTAATCACGAATTACACTTCACATTTCCCGGCGAACTGAAGCTTGTAATATAGTTAGGAGTGGTTTAATTGCGTGTACGCGCGGCGGCAAAAAAATTGCTGTATATCACAGCGGCGATTATATTGGTAAGCGTGTGCGTGAATATGTTTTTCGGACCGCATGACATAGCCGCCGGCGGGCTTACCGGGCTTGCCATTATTTTAGATGAGATGCTGGGGCTTAACCGCTCAATCGTGATTCTTGCGGGGAACGCGCTGCTGCTGACGGGCGCATTTTTTCTGTTGGGGCGGGAGTTTTTTTTCAACACAGTGATCGGCGCCGCGCTGCTGCCGATTTTTATCGCGGTTATCCCGCAGATAACGCTGGTCCGCGATACCATGCTCTCTATGATTGTGGGCAGTGTAATATTCGGCATAGCGGTTTCGATCCTATATCTTTACAAGGCATCCAGCGGGGGGACATCCATCCCGCCGCTTATCATAAAAAAATACTTCAACATAAATACATCGGTCGGTTTATTTCTAACGGACGGTGTTGTTGTTGTGCTGTGCCTGCTTGTTTTCAGCGTGGATTCGTTTTTCTACGCGATCACATCTATTTTTATCACATCCGCCACGATGAATTACATCGAAAGCGGCATAAACAAGAAAAAGATGGTATATATCATCAGCGACAGGCACGAAGCTATAACAAAAGAGATACTGCATGGGATCGGCCGCGGGGTTACGGTTATACCCGTGATCGGCGCGTACAGGCAGACGCAGAAAAATATGCTGATGGTTACGCTGGACAAAAAAAATTACCGGCAGCTTATGGCGATCGTCAATAAATATGATGATAAAGCTTTCATGATCACCGATACCGTATCAGATGTTCACGGGCAAGGGTTTACCTATGAATCGGGGAGTGTGTAGGCGGCGCGAAGGCTCACCGTTTGACAGCCTGAAAAATATGTGCTATTCTCTGTTTTGACAGGGGAAAAGAACGGGGGAAGGATCTTGAAAAATCTTGTGATAGCACAATCAGGCGGGCCGACCGCGGCGATAAACGCAAGCCTTGCCGGGATTGTGGAACGCGCCATGACCTGCGCTGAAATCGGCACGATCTACGGTGCGCGTTATGGGATAAAGGGCGTGCTGAAAGACGACCTCGTTGATATCGGGGCGCGGCTTTCATCCCCCGGTGCGCTCACACGGCTGATACATACGCCGTCCTCCGCGCTTGGCTCCTGCCGCGTCAAGCTTCGCCCGCCGGAGGAAAACGAATCGGATTACGAAAAAATCTTCGGCTACCTGGCTTCGCGGGGCGCAGGCCGGTTTTTGTATATAGGCGGCAATGACTCCATGGATACCGTCGCGAAGCTGTCAGCCTACGGGAAAGCAAAGGGCATTGATATTTCTATAATGGGCGTGCCTAAAACAATCGACAACGACCTGTGCGGAATGGACCATTCCCCCGGTTTTGGCTCCGCCGCGAAATATATCGCAACGACTTTTTCCGAGCTTTGGTGCGACTGCCGTGTCTACGATATCCCCGCCGTGACAATTGTTGAAGTGATGGGGCGGCACGTGGGCTGGCTAACGGCGGCATCCGCGCTTGCAAGGGGAAGGGACTGCCCTGCCCCGCAGCTTATTTATTTGCCTGAGGTACCGTTTGACAACGCGCAGTTTATCGGGGACATAAAAAAAGAGCTGGAAAAAAGCCCCGCTGTCCTAATCGCCGTAAGTGAGGGATTGCGCCGCGCGGATGGCTCCTTCGTGGGCGAGGACAGCCAAAGCGGCATTGCCGACGTTTTCGGCCATGCGTATCTTTCCGGCGCGGGGCGCGTGCTGGAAGGGCTTGTCCGCAGGGAAATCGGCTGCAAGGTGCGTTCGGTTGAGCTGAACCTTATGCAGCGCTGCGCCGGGCATCTCGCGTCCCAAAGCGACTTGACGGAAGCGCGGCTGTTGGGCGCCGCCGCCCTTGACCGTGCGCTGAAAGGCGTTTCCGGGGAGGTTTCTGTTTTAAACAGGCTCCCGGGGGAAGAATACCGTGTCGCTTACGGTTCCATATGCGCGAAGGAAGTGGCAAACAAAGAAAAGTATGTGCCGAATGATTGGATCAGCGAAAGCGGCAATGATGTCACGGATGAAATGATACGCTACCTGACGCCGCTGGCGCAGTACGAGCAGCTTTATTCCGACTGTTTCCAGCTGTCCAGATAATCCTTCTGCGCGGCTGTAAGGCTGTCTATGCGGTAGCCGTCAAACGCGAGCTTGCGCCTTGCGACCTCCATGTCGATTTCTTTGGGGACTTGGTTGAGCATGGATTTTATATTCCCGCGGTTTTCCGCGAGATAGCGCGCGCAGGATGCCTGGATCGCAAAGCTCATGTCCATAACCTCCGCCGGATGCCCGTCCCCTGCCGCCAGGTTTACAAGCCTGCCTTCCGCCAGCACAGACAGCGTCCTGCCGTTTTGCAGTTTATAACCCATAATATTGCGCTTTTGCTCAGTGATTTCCACAGCTATTTCACGCAGGCCCGCAACATCTACTTCAACATCAAAATGACCGGCGTTGCAAAGAACCGCGCCGTCCTTCATTTTCATAAAATCAGGCGCGGTGATAACATCGCGGCAGCCTGTAACAGTACAGAAGAAGTCGCCGATTTCGGCGGCTTCGTTTATAGGCATAACCGAAAAACCGTCCATGATGGCTTCAATCGCCTTGATGGGGTCGATTTCGGTTACAACGACCTGCGCGCCCAGGCCCTTCGCGCGCATGGCAACGCCCTTGCCGCACCAACCGTAACCGCAGACCACCACGATCTTCCCGGCGACTACAAGATTTGTCGTGCGGTTGATGCCGTCCCAGACAGACTGCCCCGTGCCGTACCTGTTGTCGAACAGGAATTTGCACTGTGCGTTATTCACCAGCATCATGGGGAATTTAAGCGCGTCGGCACGGTCCATAGAGATAAGGCGGATGACCCCGGTGGTGGTTTCCTCACAGCCGCCGATGACTTTTCCGCAAAGCTCGGGGTACTCTTCGTGCAGCGTCCCCACAAGGTCGCCGCCGTCGTCTATAATAATATCGGGGCCGATTTCCAGCACTTTTCGGATGTGCGATTTATATTCATCAGCAGTGCAGCCGTACCACGCAAATACATTCAGACCGTCCTCCGCGAGCGCGGCCGCCACATCGTCCTGGGTTGAGAGGGGGTTGCTGCCGGTCACATACATTTCCGCGCCGCCCCCGGCAAGCATCTTGCACAGATACGCCGTCTTTGCCTCTAAGTGGATGGACAGCGCGATTTTCAGCCCCCGGAACGGCAGGTCCCGCAGAAGCTCATCCCCGATGCTGGTGAGTACGGGCATATGCTTTTGTACCCATTCGATTTTTTTATGCCCCTCCGGCGCGAGGGCGGGGTTTCTGATTTCGCTCATTTTGCTGCCTCCATATTTATCGCAAGTCTCACATTTAACGGGGAATGTAAAGTGCAAAACCCATGCCTACAATATGATTTCTGCTTGCTGTAGTTTTGCACTGCTCATCCGCTCAAGCCGCGGGGGCTTTTCTTTTGCTTGTGCAAAAGAAACAAAACACACCGGGGAGACCCCGGACCCCCATTTCGACAAATCGCATAGCTTCGTACTCTTCATCGCGCACGTCATATGCATAGTTCTATAATCCGCCCAATCGCTCAGCCGAGCCGAGCTCCAGGGCTTGAACGCGAAAAAAGGAATTATGAAAAAGAAATATTTGAAGACTTTTTCCGCTGTAATTACGTGCGCGGGCGCTTCCGGGCGTCGCTCCTTACTTTAGGGTTGCACCTACTTGTACAGTGTTCATCATAGCTACAATGTTAATTGAAGGTTTGTAAGCGGGGAAAAATTTCGTTATCTCTTTTTCTTTATATCTTTTTCCCCGCGCCCAGCATTTGAGCCTCGCAAGGCGAAAGCGGAAGGCAGATGTATTATGTTGATGGTTCTTTACTTGCCGTGCTGGCAAGTGTGGATTCTTCAGCCTCTGCGGGGGGTCGGGCTTCGCAGGTTTTAGGATTTAGGTTTCAGGAAAAGGACGGAGCTTATAAATTCTGCCCTTCCTAAATCCTGAATCCTAAAACCTTAATCCTGCGGCGCTTCGCGCCGCCCCAGCCCCCTAAGCCGCGTTTTTCTTTGTTACTTTCTTTTTGGCGGCGCAAAAAGAAAGTAAATAACTGCGCTTCGTATTATATTCCAGCTGCGTAACTTTTATTTACTTAAATCGGCTTGCCGTTAAGACTGCGGATAACCGCGCCCGGTATTTCCCCCAGCGGAAGCTGTTCCCTGACAGCGCCGATGTTGAACGAAACCATCGGCATACCGTAGACCACACAGGTTGCCTCGTCCTGCCCTATAGTGTGCGCGCCGGACTTTTTCATCTCAAGCAGGCCCTTTGCGCCGTCCGCGCCCATCCCGGTAAGGATGACACCGACCGCACTGCGCCCCGCCTGCTTTGATACCGAATTAAAAAGCACGTCCACAGAAGGGCAATGCCCGCTTACTTTTTCCGTGCCGCCGCATTTTACATAATATCCGCGCGGGTCGCGCATTAACTGCATCTGCCTGTCACCCGCGGCAAGCAAGGCCACGCCCTGCACAACACGGTCGCCGTCCTGCGCTTCTTTTACTTCCATCTTGCAGATCTTATTCAGGCGCTCGGCGTACATCGCGGTGAAGACAGGCGGCATATGCTGTACCATAACTATTCCCGGCATATTGGCGGGAAGCTCCTTCAGCACATTTACAATAGCCTCCGTGCCGCCTGTTGACGCGCCTATGGCGACAACGGCCTTGGGGTTTGATGAGATGAGGATTGGCTTTAGGATAGGCGGGCGCGCCCCGCTGACAGGAGGGCGGGCCGCCCCGGAAGGCGCCGCGGCAGGCGGGCGTATGCCCGGCATTGCCACAGAACGGGACGCGATCTTTATTTTGTCCGCGGCTTCTTTTATAAAAGCGGCGTTGTCGAAGCCGGGGCGCGTGTTGGGCTTTGAAACGAAATCGACTGCCCCCGCCTGAAGCGCCTCGAAGACATTGTTTGGGATCCCGCTTATGACGATTGCCTTTGCCCAAGGGTATTTTGTCATCAGGATTGTACGGATAAACTGCGCGCCGCGCATTTTCGGCATCTCCATATCCAGCGCGACAACATCGGGCCTCAGCTCGGATAAAAGCCTTTCGGCCTCGAAGGCGTCAGCCGCCGAGCCTACTATTTGAATGACAGGGTCTAAAGCGAACGCGCGGCTCAAATAGTCACGGAAGAAAACGGAATCATCCACGACAAGCACCTTGATTTTTTTGCCGGTCATTTTCAACCGCCTTTCTGATATACCGACGGCATAACATAATTAAACCTGGACGGTTTTGCGATAGTCTCCGTTTGCCCCAGAAATATGTAGCCGCCGGGGGCCATAACGTCATACATGCGGTCAACCAGGTCTGTCTTGGTGGGCATATCGAAATAAATCATGACATTCCTGCAGAATATTACATGAAAAGGTTTTTTCGCGATAATTTTATCCATTAGGTTAAACTTGCGGTAAGTAATTTCCCTGCGGATGGATTCTACGACCTGCACCACGTCGGCGCCGGCTTTTGTGAAATATTTCTTTTTCCAGCGCTCGGGTATCTTTTCGATAGACTGCGCGGGGTATTTCCCGGCGATCGCCTGATCCAGCACTTTCTGGGACAGGTCGGTCGCGAGGAGGCGTTTGTCCCACGGCGGTTTTTTCCCACCGAAATAATCATGCAGGATCATCGCGAGGGTATACGGCTCCTCCCCCGTGGAGGATGCCGCGCACCAGATGCGGAAATCGCGGTCGCGTATCCGCGGCTCCAACGAGGGCAGCGCCTTGTCGCGGAAGAAATCGAAATGCTCGGACTCGCGCATAAAATATGTGTGGTTGGTCGTAACCCTGTTCAGGAAATTCGTGACCTCCCGGCCGGTGGTGTCGCTTTCCAGTAGCTTTATATAGGGCATATATTCGGAAAAGCCTTTTTCCGTGATATAATTCGTGAGCCTGCCTTCCAGCAGTACCCTTTTTTCCTGCAAGTTAATGCCGTACTTGCTCTTTACCATGCTGACAAGGTACTTGAACTCGTCGTCCCGCATCTTTATCACACGGCATCCCCCCTATCAGCTGTAATCTGCCCGGTTAATATTCATCGGGATCAACGCGCAGGAGCGCGCCGTCGTCCAGGACGGTTTTGCAGTCCATGATGAGCGTCACGCCGCTCTCACTGCGGTTTACGCCCTGGATAAACTTCGCGTCCAGCGCCTGGTGGAAGGTGGGCGGCGGGGATATTTGGTCGTCGTCCAAATTCAGCACGACGGACACGCTGTCCACAATCATGCCGACAGCCGCCCCCTCATCCTCTAAAACGATGATGCAGGTGCGGTCTGTAAATTCCTGCGGCGCTTTCCCGAAGCGCAGGCGCAAATCCATGATCGGTATCACCTTGCCGCGCAGGTTCGTGATGCCGGTTATAAACTCCGGGCAGTTAGGGACCTTGGTGATGGGCTGTACCTGGATAATGTCCGTGATATATTCTATCGGGATTCCGAACTGCTGGTCGTCCAGGTTGATGGCAAGGTACTGGCCCGCCATCGTATCCTCCTGCAGGCCAATGGCGGCCGCCATATCGACTTCAACGTGATTTATTTCAGACATTACTCATACCTCCGCAAATAGGAATTAGGAATTAGAAAATAGAAAATAGTAGAAAATACGAAAAGCAGACAGATAAAACTTACAGGCTACATCACCAAATCTATGATGCTTCCGACGTCCAAAATCAGGCTGATATTGCCGTCGCCGAGGATTGTACAGCCGGATATGCCGTAGGGCTTGATATCGTAGCGGTTGAGGTAAACAGGCAGCGGCTTTACAACGATCTGCTGCATACCCAAAAGCTGGTCCACGAAAAGGCACGCCGCCTGCTCGCCGGATTGTACCAAGATCAGTATGCCTTCCTCAATATCCGTGATGCCGTCGTAAATGCCGTACAGGTTGTGTATGCGGATTATCGGGTAGACCTCGCCGCGGATCATGATCATCTCGTTGCCGTCGGTGTCCAGGATTACCTGCTCCTTCGTTGCCTTGAAGCTTTGGCTGATGGCAGTGATCTGCAGTGTATAGACGCTGTTGCCCACGGAGATGTTCATGCCGTCTACAATTGCCAGCGTAAGCGGTATCTTGAGGAAAACGCTCATCCCCTGGCCCTTCTTGCTCTCCACCAGGACAGTGCCGCCGATCTTCTCGATGTTCTTTTTCACAACATCCATACCGACACCGCGCCCGGAATATTCCGTGACCTCCTCCTTGGTGGAGAAGCCCGGCGCCATGAGGAGCTGGAACGCCTCGCGCTCGGTGTATTCCCCGGCGGGCTTTGTGAGGATACCGGTCGCGGCGGCTTTTTGAAGGAGCTTTTCGGCATCCAGCCCTTTGCCGTCGTCGGAAACCGTGATTAAAATCTCCCCGCCCGTATTCTGCGCGGAAAGGGCGACCGTGGCTTTGGGCGATTTCCCGGCGGCGGCGCGCTCGTCCGGGGTTTCAACGCCGTGGTCCATGCAGTTGCGGACAAGGTGCATAATCGGGTCCGAGATCGCGTCGACGATGGTCTTGTCAATATCGGTTTCCTCGCCCATTGTCACAAGGTCCGCTTCCTTGCCCAGACTGCGCGACATATCGCGGACAACGCGCTGCATCTTTTGGAACGTGCCCGAAACAGGCACCATGCGGATTGACATGACCATGTCCTGCAGCTCATCCGTCAGCTTTCGGAGCTGGCGCGCGGATTTGTTGAAGTTGTCAAGATGCGGTATCTCCTGCAGGTCGGGGCTGCGCGTCACCATAGATTCGGTGATGACCAGCTCGCCCATCAGGTCCATCAGCTCATCGAGCTTGGAAAGGCTTACATTGATCAGGTTCTGCCTAATGGGCTTGTGGACCGCCGCCGCGGGCGCTTTAACCGCCGCGGGGCTGCCTGGCTGTTCGTGCTGCTGTACCGCGGGCTGTTGGGCGGCGGGGGACGGCGTATCCTGCATGGACAGCTCCGGGGTATCTTCGTGGGATTTTTCCGCGTCGGTAATTTTAGCGGAAGCTACATGCATACTGCTCAAAATCAATTCCTCCAACCGTTTTGGCGTTTGGGCGGTCTCTACCATAAACCGGAAGCCGTCCTTGACAATTTCCTCGGAGCTTGCGGTATTGGTTTCTATATCCTCGGGGAAATAATAGAGGATGTTGCAGGTGGAGCGCAGATTGTTCAGCAGCATAAACGCCCGCAGGTTTTCCATCCCGCAGTCCGCCTCAAAAAGGGCTGTGACCTCGTAACATTCACCGGTGATAACAGGCCTTTCCTCCTCCATCTCCACTAAATGGACGGTTGCGCTGCTTACATAGTTCATCTGCTCTATCGTGTCCCCGAATGTATCGGGGTCCATATCAACCTCGGCAATTACCTGGAAACCGTTTACAATGATGTATGATGTGGTGTCCGGGTCGGTTTCCATATCGGGCGGGCTGTAGCTTAGTATATTCGCGAATTTGCGCATACCTTCCACTATCATAAACGCGCGCAGGTTTTCCATCCCGCAGTCTTCTTCCAGCATTATCTCTACATCGTAGACCGTGCCTTCCCCTGTCGGCGAACCGGTTTGGGCGGGGGCGGCCACATCCTGCGCGGCGGCGGGAGCAGCGGCGGGCGCGGCTTTGCCGCTGATGGCATCATAGAGGTCCTTTGTACGGTTCATAAGGTCATCGTTGCCTTCGGCGAGGTCCCCGCCGCTTTGGATCGCTTCGAGCTGGGATTTAAGGAAATCCGTGGCGTCCAGCATAAGGTCAAACAGCCGCGTGAAATGCGATTGGTCGATGCCGTTGTCGCGGATGTAAAAAAACGTGTCTTCTAAATGATGGGTGACAGAGGCGATCACCGTGAAATCCATCATGGCGGACGAGCCCTTGATGGTGTGCATAATACGGAAAACCTCGCCGATATTTTCCTCGGTAAGGCTCCCGCTCTTTTCTGAGGTCAGCAGCACCTCGTCGAGCTGTTCGAGCAGCGTGTTCATCTCGAAGAGGAACATCTCCATCATTTGGTCATTCGCGGAAAGATTGCTCATGTAAATCAACACCTTTACGGTTAGGATTTTTTAGTGTCTGAAACATTCTTCTCTATTGTACCATAATAGACATATGAAAGGCAAATAAATTTTGAAAGTGATACCGCAAAAAATATAAAAAAATAAAATTACGCGCCGAACAGTTGCAAAGGGCGGTGCCTTATGGTATAATTTTGCGGTAAAACACACGCCCGGGAATCCCGGCGGCGGTGGCTGTCTTGGCAAATTGGCAGTTCCGCCGGGTTGTACGGTTATAAAAACCGTGCAAGGCATCCCGGGCGGAGGTTACAACCAAAAGGAGGAAGAAAGAAAATGGCAGTAGTATCCATGAAGCAGCTTCTGGAGGCCGGCGTGCATTTCGGCCACCAGACCAGGCGGTGGAACCCCAAGATGGCTCCCTATATCTTTACGGAGCGCAACGGGATTTATATCATCGACCTGCAAAAAACCGTCCGCAAGCTTGAGGAAGCGTATATGTTCGTCCGCAGCGTTTCCGAGGAAGGCAGGAGCGTGCTGTTCGTTGGCACGAAAAAACAGGCGGGGGATTCGGTCAGGGAGGAAGCCCAGCGCTCAGGTGCGCATTTTGTAAACGCCCGCTGGCTGGGCGGTATGCTCACCAACTTCGGCACCATCCGCACCAGGATCGACAGGCTCGCGCAGCTGCGGGCGATGGAGCTGGACGGCACCTTTGACCGCCTCCCCAAAAAAGAGGTAGTGGGGCTTCAGCTCGAAATCGAAAAGCTCGAGAAGTTTATGGGCGGCATAAAGAATATGGACAGCCTCCCCGGCGCGCTGTTTATCGTTGACCCGCGCAAGGAAAAAATCGCCGTGGCGGAGGCCCGCAAGCTCGGTATCCCGATAGTCGCAATCGTGGACACAAACTGCGATCCCGATGATATAGATTATATCATCCCCGGCAATGACGACGCAATCCGCGCCGTAAAGCTGATCAGCTCAGTTATGGCAAACGCCATTATCGAGGGCAACCAGGGCCGCGACGCCCAGGCCGCCGCCGAGCAGGACGATGTTATCGCCGCCGAGGAAGAGGCCGAAGAGAATAAGAATTATTAAATAAAGGGGTAATATATTATGGCATTTACTGCGAAAGATGTGCAGGCTTTGCGCGAAAAAACCGGCGTTGGCATGATGGACTGCAAAAAAGCCCTTACCGAAGCGGGCGGCGATATGGAAAAGGCCGCTGACCTCCTGCGCGAAAAGGGGCTTGCCGCCGCCGCCAAAAAGGCGGGGCGCATCGCCGCCGAGGGCCTTGTAAAATGCGTCAGCCACGGTGGCGCGTCCGTTGTTGTAGAAGTGAACTCCGAAACCGACTTTGTCAGCAAAAACAAAGACTTCGCGGCTTTTGTTGACGCTGTGGGCATGACAATCGCAAAGCAAAACCCCGCGGATGTGGACGCTTTGCTGAAAATGACGCTGGACGGCTCCGGCGACACGGTTGAAGCGGCATTGCAGGATAAGATCCTGGTCATCGGCGAGAATATGAAGATCCGCCGCTTTGAGCGCTACGAAGGCACTGTGGCAACCTATGTACACGGCGAAGGCAGGATCGGCGTAATGGTCGCGTTCGATACCGATGCGGCGGACAAACCCGGCTTTGACGAAATGGGCAAGGACCTTGCCATGCAGATCGCCGCAATCGCGCCGCGCTATGTCGGCAAGGACGATGTCCCCGCCGATGTTGTCGCCAAGGAAAAAGAGATACTCACCGCCCAGGCCATGAACGAGGGCAAACCGCAGAACATCGCGGAAAAAATGGTGCAGGGCAGGATAGGCAAGTTTTACAAGGAAACCTGCCTGCTCGAACAGGCATTCGTCAAGGATGGCGACATTTCTGTCGGGCAGTATGTCGAAAACACCGCAAAGGCGCTCGGCGGGCATATAAAAGTTAAGAGTTTTGTACGCATGGAGCGCGGCGAGGGCATCGAAAAGCGCGAGGACAATTTCGCGGAGGAAATCGCGAATCTGACGAAATAAAATTACAGGCAGACGGGCGGAGCAATCCGCCCGTCTATAAATAGAAATTAGAAATTAGAAATCTTAGCTTTACAATGTAAGTGCAACAAAAAGAATGACTCAAGAAGCCAAAGCCTGTAAAATGGTAGTTGAAGAGACAACCAAAGACAGGAGGCGGCAAAATGAGCCA
>WRLS01000058.1 GCA_009776345.1 Oscillospiraceae bacterium
TTTTCACTTAAGATTTCCTCGGCGAAATAGAACGAGCCTTGCTCTCCCTGCTCAAAAGAAAGGCAGGGGTAATCGTGAGGCTGTTCAAAGCGGATTGACTTCTCTCCTGCCAGCGGATGCCCTTTCCATATATACACATGGGCTTCACAATCAATCAAGTGGTGGAACGCAAGTTCATTTTCATGCAGCATCTTCTGAATGATTTTTCGGTTGAAGCTGCTGAGATAAAGAATACCTATCTCGCTTCGGAGTGTGCCGACGTCTTTTATTACATCTATGGTTTTGGTTTCCCGAATGGCAAACTCGTAATTGATTGTGTCGAACCGCTTTACCATTTCCACAAACGCCTTGACCGCGAAAGAATAATGCTGTGTGGACACACCGAATTTCCGCTTGATGCTGCCTGATTTGCCGTATTTTTCGAGCAGCAGTTCATATTGCTGGTGTACCTGTCGGGCATAAGTCAAAAATTCTTCGCCTTCACTTGTGAGCGTTACGCCTTTGCTTGTCCGCAAGAAAATCACAGTCCCCGCAAGGCGTTCCAGCTCCTTGATGGCAGCGGTCAGCGAGGGTTGCGAAATGAGCAGCCGCTCCGCCGCTTTGTTCATAGAACCCATTTCCGCCACGCAAAGCGCGTAATTGATTTGCTGTAATGTCATATACACACACCCTTATTAAATTCGACTTCCTCAATAATAGCTGTATTCGTACGTGTACTATTTATCTTTGCACCCGTCACAACGATTCTATTTACAAATCTTAACAAAAACTGCCGTTTTTCTATATCAGTCAATAAAGACCAATTTTCGTGTAAGCTTAAAATAATATCCTCTTTTTTGATTGGCTGTCCTTCATCACTATTAGTATTAACCTTCTCCAGTTCCGAATTTATAAACTCCCGATCCTTGATAATTTTTTGACTCATACTTTTATAATTGCCGAAACCGATTTCATTATCTACATACAAGGCCATAATTTCTTTTTCTTTAGCAGCTAATTCGCTTAGCCTTTTATTGTAATCATTCATCAATTTAAATGCATCCGTTTTGATATTGTCAGCTTCCTTGATCTCAATATCAACATCAAAATCGGCAACTGATGATATGTAATTTACAAATGCATCTTCGACCTTCTTATGGCCCATGTCGCCCGAATTGCAGCAGCCTGTAAACCCATCACGGCAACGGTATGCCCCCACATATACCTGTGTACCGTCGGGCAATATTTTGTTTCTGCCATGCGAACCCAGCTTTACACCGCATTTTCCGCACACTAATATACCTAAATAGTAGTTGCAGTCCTTTGGCTTTTTTGTGCTGCTGACTTTTGGGGTCCGTTCCAGCAGTTTTTGAGCCTCGTTAAAAAGCTCCTCAGAAATAATTGCTTCATGCAGCCCGTCATTCTCGGTATATTTTTCTTTATCATCAATAAAATGCCTTACCCTCCCAACATAATTGCTGTTTCTGAGTATATTTTTTATGTTCTTTCTTTGCCAAGCGGTATTTTTCTTTGTAGGCACTTTCCTCATGTTAAATGCCCTGGCAATACTGTTCAGCGGCATATTCCGGTTCACATACATATCAAATATCTCCCGCACAATTTGCGCTTCGTTTGTATTGACAGACTGTATCCTCTGCCCATTCGCCCGATCGTACCCGTAACTGGCGTGTGATGAACACAGGGTATATCCTTCCCTGACTTTACGCTCCCGCCCGGTTTTGACCCTCTCAATGATGTTTTCCCGCTCGAACTCAGCAAAAACACCGATTATTTTCAGAAACATCCGTCCCGATGCCGTTCGCGTGTCTATGCTTTCCATGAGGGAATTAAACGCGCAATCATACCGGTTAAACAAATCCACTAAATATATCAAGTCAGATGTACTGCGTGTCAAACGGTCGATTTTGAACACGAGTACATTTTTCACATTGCCTTTTTTTATATCCTGTATCATTTGGCTAACGGCCGGGCGCTCCGTGATATTTTTGCCGCTTAGCCCTTCGTCCATATAAATATTGAAGATAGGCCATTCCTTGATCCTGGTAAAATCCTTGAGCTTCTGCTCCTGCGCCCGGATCGAAAACCCCTCCTGCACCTGCTCTTCTGTACTCACTCTTACATAAATCGCCGTCTCCATAGACAAATCACCCCATCTTTTTTTCAGATAGCAGATTTATCTTTTTCTTCCGCGGAATTGAGGTCTTCAAAAAAAATCTCAACATTTCAATTTGCAGTTTCCGGGGCAGCGTGATCTTTTTATTCGTCGCGTTTCCCATCATAATCACCCGGTAAAAATATACTCGCTTTTTAGGGCAATTATGATAACAAATGAAAGAAAAGCCCATGGACAAGCCATTTGTTGGTTTTTAGCTATGGGTTTAATTAGGCTTCCGGATTGGCGCAATCCCCGCCTATCCCGGAAAAGTTATAGTATTTAGGGTTGCGGTCATACGCCCATCGGTGGGCATATTCCACCGCGAGCTGACGGTTGTATCCTGACATTCCGTGGCCCCCTTATGTAATATTATACAGTATATGGCACAGATAGTGAAGGGGTGAATTGGGCGCACAAAAAACCGACGGCAAGCAATTAGCTCGGCGTCGGTTTATTTTGCTTGGTTTATGCTTTTGTTAAGGCGCCCTCTTATGCTTTTGGCGTATGCACGAGAAAAAATGTTGAAGTGCGGCGAAACCCCGCGAAATTGTCAAGAAGAATAAAACTCCGCCACTGCCGCAAAAAACGCTTTAACATTGTCCCAGCCCGACATAGGCGGGATGTCGCACCCCGATGATATGACAAAGTTGGGATGACCGCCGCATCTGTTTAGAAGCTCCAGCGTGGCTTCTTTAATAGACTGCGGCGTGCCGTTCCTAAACTGCCCCGCCGGGTCAATATTGCCCATTACGATTACGTTTGCGGGCATGAGACCCAGCATTTCTTTCATGTCAACAGCGTTGCCGAAATGATACGCCCGCGCGCCGATTGATGTAATCGCATCTGTCATTTTCGGTGTGCCGCCGCCGCAGTTATGGTACACCACGGCGAAATCGTCGGTCTGCACCGCATCCACAATGCGCTTAACATACGCCGCGGAAAATTCCTCGTTTAGCGCCGGGGTAAGCAGCCCCGCCAGCGGCTCCGCGATTACGACTCCATTCGCGCCGACCGCTTTGTATGCCTTTATGTACCGCGTTGTGAAGCTCGCGGCCTTTTCCAAAACCGTATGCACAAGGTCCGGCTCATCGTAGCAGTAGATCATGGCCTCCGACACATCGAGCAAACGCCCCGCCAGCGAAAACGGTCCGATCACCCCGGCGAAAACCGGCCTGTCCGTAATCATGGTACAGGCTTTTTTTATTGCTTCGATGTATAATCCCGTGCGCCCCGCGCCGACTTCGGGGATAATCAGCGCCTGTGCCTGTTCCTCGTTTTCAATGATATGCCCGATAACTGTCGGGACTTCATCGTCGCTGCAGCGGATCGCAGAGCCGAACGCTTCCGCCTCCACCGACAAATCCATCAGGCTTACCGCGGCGGCGCTATCGACTGTATCGGCAACCGCCTTGATGCCTTTGGCCTGCAGCTCACTGTCTGAAATAAGCTCCTTTACGCCAATCCCAAGCAGCTGTATTGACGGGAACGATAATATCGGCATTGCTTTTTTTACCGGGGACGCCGCCATCTCGGAAAACCATTGGGTCATATTCATAAGCTATCTCCATTCTGTATGTATATAAAATAGTATAAACCCTACGCGGCGCAAGTTCAAGAGGATTATTGTAAAATTTACAAAACAGGGGCAGACAAAGCCCCGATTTTATGTTACAATATTTATCGGATAACTACACGTACAAGGAGCTTTAAAATGCGCCCAAACACAAAAACTGTAAAAGCAGGGGATGTAAAAATAGGCGGCGGCAGCCCTGTCACAGTGCAGTCGATGCTCAGTGTGCCGGGTACAGACATACAGGCGGTTTTGGGTCAGGCAAAGTGCCTTGCCGACGCCGGCTGTGATATCCTTCGTGTCGCAGTCCCGGATATCAGCAGCGTGCGCTTGATACCGATGCTAAAAGAAACGGTCCGCATACCGATCGTCGCGGACATACATTTTGACTGGCGGCTCGCGCTTGAATCAATTTCAGCGGGTGCGGATAAGATACGCATCAACCCGGGAAATATCGGCGGCGCGGACCGCGTCAAGGCCGTTGCCGATGCCTGCCGAAATAAAGGCATACCGATTAGGATCGGCGTAAATTCCGGCTCCGTAGAAAAGCATGTCCTCGCAAAGTACGGGCATCCGACCCCGCAAGCGCTGGCTGACAGTGCGCTGTACCATGCGTCCTTGCTCGAGCGGTTCGATTTTACGGATATTGTGCTGTCCCTGAAAGCGCCGGACGTGCCCACCATGGCAGAAGCCTACAGGATCGCCGCCGATTCCTGCCCTTATCCCCTGCATCTCGGCGTTACGCACACAGGGCCGCTTAGGACAGGGCTGATGAAATCCGCGCTTGGCATAGGCTCACTTTTGATGGATGGGATCGGTGATACAATCCGCGTAAGCCTGCTTACCGCGGACCCGGCGGAGGAAATTCGTGCGGGGCGTGAAATCCTGCGCATTTCAGGGCGCTCAAAGCTCGGCGCGGATATTATTGCCTGCCCCACCTGCGGGCGGACAAACGCGGATATTTTGACAATGACCGATAAAGTCGCCGAAGCCTTAAATGATTGCGCCTTGCCTATCACAGTAGCCGTAATGGGCTGTGAGGTCAACGGTCCCGGGGAGGCGCGCGAGGCAGACCTGGGGATTGCGTTCGGTAAGGGGGCGGGCATACTCTTTGCTAACGGCGAGGCTGTCCGCCGTGTAAAAGAGGACGAGCTTCTGCCGGCACTTCTCGAAGAAATAAATAACCGACTAAAATCCGCTGTAAACGCATAAAAATAAAAATAGGAGAGCATGATGCCAAGCTTTTTTGATTTGTTCGGCCCGCATTTAGGCGAAGAGGCCCCCGCCCTTCACAACGCCGCGATTTTATACATAAACATGGACAAGCCCAAAAACCTGCTGACTGTTACGCTGAAGCCAGAAAACACGGTGCCGAAATCACTGCTTGCGGCTGCCCGGAAAATGCTGGCGGAAAAGCTCGGCATCGGCGGCGTTGTGATTAACACTAAATATGACACGGAATGTTTTTCCGCCGATTACCTTTCGGAGATTGCCGTGATGCTCCGGGAATGCGGCATACCGGTCAACGGTTTTTTTGACAGCGCCGAGGCTTCGTTTAGTGAGGGCGTTTTCCGCGTTTCGCTTCCCGTCGGCAGCGTAGGTTTCCTGGAAAAATCGGGCTGCGCCGAAGCGATCCGTAAAATCATACTCGATGAGTTTTCACTGAGTGCGCAGGTGGAGCTTGCAGAGGACGGAAAAGTCATACCCGCCGCTGATTTTGCTCCGCGGCGTGATACCGCTGATGCCGCAACGGAGCAGGTTTTGGCGGCAGTATCAAAACCCGCCGCCGCCCCTAAACAGCCGCGCGGCAGGTCGAAATCTACCCGGAAAAAGGAAAGCGCACGTGTAATTTTCGACACGACGGGCACGCCTTTGATTGCGCAGTCCATGACAGTTGTACGCGGCCGCGCGATCAACTCCCCGCCCATCCGTTTGTCTGAGGTCAACGCGGAAAGCGGCGAGGTTGTCGTCTGGGGCGATATTTTCAGCGCCGAGAAAAGAGAGCTTAGGGACGGCCTGCGCGCGGTTATTTCTATAAGCTTTACGGACTACACAAACTCCAACACGCTGAAGGCGTTCGTCGAAATCGGCACCGATGACCCCGTGGAGGAGCTTTCTGCGGGGGATACGATTTTAGTGCGGGGCGAGGCGTCGTATGATAAATACGACCGCGATGTTTCAATACGCCCCTACGATATCTGCCTGATGCAAAAACATATGCGCACAGACAACGCCGCGGAAAAACGCATGGAGCTTCACTGCCACACGAATATGTCGCTCATGGACGCGACCGCGCCGGTAGGCAAGCTGATTAAACAGGCGTATGCGTGGGGGCACCGCGCAATCGCAATAACCGACCACGGCGTTGTGCAATCCTTCCCCGAAGCCATGGACACCGTGCGCTCCATCCGCAAGGACGGCGGCGATTTTAAGGTGCTGTACGGCATCGAAAATTACTTCGTGGACGATACCGCCGCAAGTTTTCATGCGGACGGGGATTTTGTCGTCTTCGATTTGGAAACAACCGGGCTTTCCCCCATCAGTGACCGCATAACGGAAATCGGCGCGGTAAAAGTAAGCGGCGGGAAGCTCGGCGATGTATTCTCAACCCTTGTAAACCCGGGGCGCGATATCCCGCAGGAAATCACGCAGATTACCGGGATCACCGATGAAATGGTAAAAGGCGCGCCGACGGAAAAAGCTGCCCTTGCCGCCTTTTATGATTTTTGCGGCGGGGAAAATGCTGTCCTCGCCGCCCACAACGCGAAGTTTGACATGGGCTTTATTAAAGCCGCCGCGAAGCGCAGTAAGCTTGATTTTAAATTTGCCTGCGTGGATACTGTCCGCCTTGCCCGCGCGTTGTTTCCCGGGCAAAAAAGCTACAGCCTCGGCAAGCTGGCGAAATCGCTTGGCTTGCCGGATTTCAGCCACCACAGGGCGGAGGGCGACGCAAAGGCGCTTGCGGGGCTGTTCGTTATGATGCTGGAAAAGATCAAAGCCGACCCAAAAGGTGACCCGGTATGCGGCATCGGCAAAGAAATCCCTGTTTTGGATATGAAAAAGCTGCCGTCTTATCATCAAATACTTATAGTGAAAAACCCGGCGGGGCTTAAAAATTTATATAAACTTATTTCACTCAGCCATTTGGATTACTTCTATAAACGGCCGCGTGTCCCAAAATCCATGCTCGAACAGCACCGCGACGGGCTGATCGTCGGGAGCGCGTGTGAATCCGGTGAGCTTTTTCAGGCGATACTGGCGGGAAAAAGCTGGAGTGAGCTATGTGAAATCGCGCGGTTTTACGATTTCCTGGAGATCCAGCCCATCGCGAACAACGCCTTCCTGCTCCGCAAAAACCGTGTGCCTGACGAAGAGGCGCTGCGGGAGATGAACCGAACGGTCGTGCGGCTGGGCGAAAAGCTCGGTATACCTGTAGTTGCGACAGGGGATGTGCATTTCCTAAACCCGGAGGATGCGGTCTTCCGCGAGGTGCTTATGTCCGGGATGAAGTTCCCGGACGCGGACCGCCAGCCGCCGCTGTACCTGCACACAACACAGGAGATGCTGGAGCAGTTCGCGTATCTGGGAGAAGAAAAGGCACGGGAGGCCGTCATCACAAACCCGAACAAAATCGCCGATTCAATCGAAGATATCCTTCCGATACCGGACGGCACATTTACGCCGTCCATCGAAGGCGCGGATGATGCGCTGTCACGCTCCGCCCGGTCGCGCGCCAAAGAGATATACGGTGACCCACTGCCCGAGCTGGTAGAAAACAGGCTTACCCGCGAGCTTGAAATTACAATAAAAAACGGCTTTGCGTCCCCGTATGTCATCGCACAGAAATTAGTTGAGCAGTCCGAGGCCGCAGGGTATCTGGTCGGCTCACGGGGTTCGGTCGGCTCGTCCTTTGTATCAATAATGGCAGGCGTTTCTGAGGTCAACCCGCTGCCGCCGCATTATATCTGCCCTGTTTGCAAACACAGCGAATTCTTCACAGACGGCTCTGTCGGTTCAGGCTTTGACCTGCCGGAAAAATACTGCGCTTGCGGCGCCGCCTACAACCGCGACGGGCATGACATCCCATTTGAAACCTTCATGGGGTTTGACGGTCAAAAGGCCCCCGACATAGACCTGAATTTTTCGGGCGAGTTCCAGAATACAGCCCACAGGCTTACAAGGGAGCTGCTCGGGGAGGATAATGTTTTCAAGGCGGGGACAATCTCTACTGTTGCCGATAAAACCGCGTATGGCTTTGCCAGGGGCTATTTGGACGAGCGCGGCAAAATCGTCCACAGGGCGGAGGAGAACCGCCTGACAATTGGCTGTACCGGGGTAAAGCGTACCACGGGCCAGCATCCCGGCGGGATGGTAATGCTCCCCGATGGTTATGGGATCTACGATTTTACGCCTATCCAGCGGCCGGCGGACGATGCGCAGTCGGATATGGTAACCACGCATTTTGACTGGGGCGCGCTCGAAGATACCCTTCTGAAGCTGGATATCCTCGGCCATGATGTGCCTACGCTCTACAAACGTCTTGAGGAGTTTACCGGCGTGAGCATCCATGATGTGCCTATGAGCGACCAAAAAGTTATGAGCCTGTTTTCCTCCACAGCCGCGCTCGGTGTCACGGCAGGGGATATCGACTGCCCCACCGGTACGCTGGCATTGCCGGAGATGGGGACGAGCTTTGTCTGGCAAATGCTCGATGAGTGCAAGCCGAAAACCTTCTCCGACCTTTTGCAGATTTCCGGTATGTCCCATGGCAGGGGCATCTGGCTTGGCAACGCGCAGGCGCTGATACGGGACGGTATCTGCACTGTTTCAAACGCCATCGGCACACGGGATTCGATCATGGTTTATTTGATTCACACCGGCATGGAGCCGGGGATGGCATTTCGGATTACCGAGATAATCCGAAGCGGGAACGCGTCAAAGCTTTTGACTGCCGATCATGTCGCCGCGATGCGTGAATTGGGCGTGCCGCAGTGGTATATTGACAGCTGCTTTAAAATAGAGTATATGTTCCCGAAAGCCCACGCCGCCGCCTATGTCATCGCGGCGATACGGCTGGGCTGGTTCAAGCTGTACCACCCTTTGGCGTTCTACGCGGCGATGTTTACCGTGCGCGGCGGGGATTTTGACGCTGAAGCGGCGGTTTCCGGGAAATCTACGGTAAAATCCCGCATGGAGGATTTAAAGGCAAAGGGCACCCAACGCACGGCAAAGGAAAGCGACCAGCTCTCTGCACTGCATATAATTTACGAAATGCTGGTAAGGGGCCTGGATTTTCTTCCGGTTGACCTGTACAAATCCCAAGCAATGCGTTATACTATTGATGATGGGAAAATACGCCTGCCGTTTGTGTCTTTGAAGGGGCTTGGGGAAAGCGCCGCGCAAAGCCTGTACGAGGCGGGGCAAGGCGGAATGTACATATCCCGTGATGAGCTTAGTACGCGGGCAGGCGTTTCAAAGGCGGTTGTAGAGGCGCTCCGTGAAGCGGGGGCGCTTGACGGGCTGCCGGAAAGCAGCCAGACTACATTGTTCTGACAACTGATTTATATAGAAATGGGGTAATCAGCCATGAATATGCAGTTGCTTGGCAAATTGGGTACGTTGCAGAAGCTGGAAAAAGGTACGGTCCTGATAAAAGAAGGGGAAGACGCGTCCAAGGGCATGATTTACCTGCTCCAGGGCGAATTGGGCATCTTTAAAAACTATGGGACAAATTCACAGCACCAGGCCGACACCCTTACGACCGGGAGCTACTTCGGTGAGGATTCCCTGTTTTTGGGCAAGGCGCGCGCGTTCAGCCTTGTTGCGCTGGGGCCGTCGGTGGTGCTGTTCATCAACCGCTCGAATGTTAACGATTATTTTCGGACACAGCCGGAGATGGCGTATACTTTGGTACAGCGCCTGACAGGCCGTGTGGAAGACTTGACCACTCAGCTCTCCAAACTAAGCGGCACGGAGGAAACTCAGGCATCCCAATACAGCACGCTGTTCCCGGAAGGCCACGGCAGCTACACCCTCCCCCTTACAAACCGCAACGAGGACTACTTGTATGTGCAGACACTTACCTGCCCGATGTGCGCACAGCTTTTCGACAGCCTGACAGTCATCGTGTCCAAGCTGCGGGTAGACGGCACGGACACTGACCTGCGCACCCGATACAAGGATATCGAGCCGCTTTACTACGATGTAGTCACTTGCCCAAACTGCTTTTTCAGTGCGTTGTATGAACAGTTCAGCGAGGTTTCAAAGCGCTGGGCGGCGGACATAGCAAAGCAGATCGGCCCCTACCGCCTGGAGCTTTACGTCCGCCCCGGGCTGGAGCGCGATACCTTCAGCGTATTCGCGGGGTACTACCTTACAAACCTGTGCATCCCGTTCATCGCGGAAAACTGGCAGCTCGCCAGAGCCGCCAACTGGAACAAAATCAGCCGCCTTTACCAGGATGTCGACGACGAAAATATGCGCCTTTACGCGTCGAGAAAAGCGCTGGAAGATTATTTATACTCCTACCAGCATTTTAATATCCCGCCGAAATCCCTGGGGCAGATCACGTATATAATCGGCGACCTGTACCATCGCCTCGGCGAATTGGAGGACGCGCGCACCTTCTTCTATTATGTTAAGACAAATAAAGAGGCGACAACCGTAATCCGCCGCCAGGCCGATAACCGCCTTGAGGAAATAAAAATTATACTAAAAGAGCTTGCCGCTAAAAACCAACAAGCTTGAAGGGGCTGAATAATATGTTAAAAATTGCGATGCTCAGTAAATGGCACGTCCACGCCGTAGACTACGCAAAAGTGGTTAAATCGTCCGGCAACGCCATGATCACCGCTGTATGGGATGACGACGAAACCCGCGGTGAAGCCTGGGCAAAAGAGCTTGGCTGTGACTGGGAGCCTTGCCTTGACACGCTACTTGCGCGCGATGATGTAGACGCCGTTATCTGCGACACCCCGACCACCGCGCACAGGGATGTGTTGACCCGCGCGGCAAAAGCCAAAAAGCATATCTTTACGGAAAAGGCGCTTGCGGCAACCGCCGCCGACTGTGAAGCCATCGCGGATGAAATAGAAAAAGCCGGCGTCACCTTTACAATCTCCCTGCCGCAGAGGACGGAGCAAATCGCCCGCCTCGCCAAGGAAATGGTAGACCGCGGGGATTTCGGCAAAATTTCCTTTGTGCGCATACGGAAGGCGCACAGCGGGGTGAGCGGCGGCTGGCTGCCCGAATACTGGTTCGAGGAAAAGGACGCGGGCGGCGGCGCGCTGATGGATTTGGGCTGCCACCCAATGTATATGGCGGCTTGGCTTGGCGGCAAACCCGTGCGCGTCACCTCCATTATGAATATGCCCTTGGGTAGCAAGGTTGACGAAAACGCCGCTGTGTCCATTGAATTTGAAAACGGCATTATCGCAAACGCGGAGACCTCTTTCATCTCACACAGGACACCGGAATTGCTGGAGATATACGGCACGGACGCAACGCTGATCGCCATCGGCACGGATGTGCGGCTCTATCACAAAAACGTAGCGGCGTTCACACAGGACTATATAACGCCCGCCCTCCCCTCCCCTATGCCTTTGCCGATTTCGTTGTTCATTGACGCCTGCATAACCGGCACCGGGGCGCCGGAGCATTTCGGCACACGCGACGGCATAGAGCTTACCCGCCTGCTGGAGGGCGCGTACATATCCAACCGGGAAAACCGCACGGTTTTGTTATAACCGGTCAACTTAAAAACAGTTTACTGTTTTTAAGACGCGGCATACGCCGCGCGCCGCCAAAGGCGGCGTTGACCTTGTTGCATAGTCAGTCGCACACCTTTGGTGTGCCCG
>WRLS01000059.1 GCA_009776345.1 Oscillospiraceae bacterium
ATCTGATTCTCTTTGCTCTCGCATTTTGGACAGATTCGTCCTTCTATTATTTTTAGCTTCTTCATATCTCTTATTATATCACTAGCAACGCCTTTTGTCTACTCCCTTTGAAATGCGCCGTCTGCCGCTTGACAACCGCGCGGATATACTATAAAATATTACTATGGACAAAGGCGTTCATCAGATAGCGTATGCAAAGCCGCAGTTTGCTGCCGATCCCGGCACGTGCGGGTTTGCCGGTACGCCGTGTGATGGATGCCTTTATACATATGACATAAAATTTGCAGCAGTCTTCAGCGGTGATGAAAGGACGGTCGTTTTGCCATGAGGGATTTTGTATCAAAAGCAATCCGCGGAATACCCCCTTCGGGTATACGCAAATTCTTTGACATAGCGTCGGAGATGGGGGATGTAATCTCCTTAGGTGTCGGTGAGCCTGATTTCGCGACGCCTGATAACATCAGGGACGCGGCAATCCTTTCTATGCAGAAGAAGGGAACAAAATATACATCCAACGCGGGTATGCCGGAGCTTCGCGCTGAAATCGCGCGGTATATGCACAGCCAATATCAGCTGAGCTATAACCCGGATACGCAGGTGCTTGTAACTGTCGGCGCGAGCGAGGGCATCGATATTGCCATGCGCGCGATTGCAGACCCCGGCGACGAGGTCCTTGTGGTGGAGCCTTGCTTTGTTTCGTACAAGCCGTGCGTGCAGATGGCGGGCGGGGTCCCGGTGCCCGTCACTACAAGCGCGGCAAATAATTTCCGCGTAACCCCCGATGAGATCGAGGCAAAGCTGACAAGCAAAACAAAGGCGATTATAATAAGCTACCCGAGCAACCCTACGGGCGCGATAATGGAGCGCGCGGATTTAGAAAAAATCGCGGCGGTTATTCGGGAGCGGGATATCGTATGCATCAGTGATGAGATATACAGCGAGCTGACATACGCGGACGGGGACCATGTAAGCATCGCGTCACTGCCCGGAATGTATGAGCGGACAGTTGTACTAAGCGGCTTTTCAAAGGCGTTCGCTATGACGGGCTGGCGGCTGGGCTACGCCTGCGGGCCCCGTGATATCTTGGCGGCGATGACAAAGATTCACCAGTACATCATCATGTGCGCCCCTACAACAGCACAGTACGGCGGGCTGGAGGCGCTGCGCGGCGGCGCGGGGGGCGTAGCGGATATGCGCAAGGAATATGACGAAAGGCGCAGGTTCATGCTCGACGGCTTTGAAAAGATCGGCATAGACTGCTTTGAGGCAAAGGGCGCGTTCTACCTGTTCCCGAGCATCAGCCGCTTCGGCATGACATCTGAGGGCTTCTGCGCCAAGCTCCTCAGGGAAAAACGGCTTGCCGTAATCCCCGGGAACGCCTTCGGTGATTGCGGCGAGGGGCATATCCGCTGCTCATACGCATATTCTATGGATAACCTGGAAGAAGCGCTGTCCAGGCTGGGCGAGTTTATAGCAGGCTTAACAGAAAAGGGGGCGGGCAAATGAACACTACGGCAAGCGAAGTATTGCAGTTTGTAAAAGAGAACGATATAAAATTCATACGCCTTAGTTTTTGCGATATTTTAGGGCAGAAAAAAAACATCGCAATTATGGCGGATGAGCTGGAGCAGGCGTTTAAAAACGGGGTTTCCTTTGACGCACACGCGATACGGGGATTTATGGACGTGACACGGTCCGACCTGTTTCTCTTCCCGGACCCGGGCACGCTGGCTGTTTTGCCGTGGCGGCCCGGGTCGGGGCGGGTCGCGCGGTTTTTCTGCGACATAAAATACCCGGACGGCTCGCCGTTTTTACACGACGGGAGGGCGCTTCTGAAGCAGGCGGCCCTGCGCGCCGCAAAGCTGGGCTATGTTTGCAAAATAGGCACTGAGTGCGAATTCTACTTGTTTAAAACCGATGAAAACGGCAACCCGACAAGCATCCCCCTGGATAACGGCGGTTATCTGGACATTGCGCCGCTTGACCGCGGGGAGGATATACGCCGCGAAATTTGCCTCACACTTGAGGAAATGGGGATAAAACCCGAAACCTCCCACCATGAGCAGGGTCCGGGGCAAAACGAGATTGATTTCAAGTTCGGGGATGCCCTTAACAGCGCGGACAACCTCCAGACCTTCAAGTATGTAGTAAAAGCAATCGCGGCGCGCGGCGGGCTGTTCGCCTCCTTCATGCCAAAACCCATAATCGGGGCGCCCGGCAGCGGTATGCATATAAATCTTTCTTTGTCTGAGGGCGGGAAGAATATTTTCAAAAACCTGGGGGAGGGACACAGTAAAACCGCCGAGAGCTTTATTGCGGGTATTCTATCCAAAATACCGGAGCTTACGGTGTTCCTTAACCCGCTTGCAAATTCCTACGAGCGCTTCGGCGAATTTGAAGCGCCCAAATATGTGTCGTGGTCACACGGGAACCGCTCACAGCTTATACGCATCCCTGCGGCGGCAGGGCCGAAGGTAAGGATGGAGCTGCGTTCACCGGACCCCGCGCTCAACCCATATATTTCGTTCGCATTGCTTATTGAGGCGGGGCTGGACGGCGTTGAATGTGAGGTGCCGCTCCCGCCCGCCGTTGACGCGGATTTATACACGGCGGGCGAAATGGTGACCGGCGCGCTCACCGCGCTCCCCGACAGCTTGGAGAAAGCCGTTTCCCTTGCGGAAAACAGCGCGTTTGCAGGGAAGCTGCTCGGCGGGGAGATACTTGAAAAATACCTTGCCATAAAAAAGGCCGAAGCCGCCGCGTTCAGTGCCGCCAAAGATAAACCGGAGTTTTACAGGGAACGGTATTTCCGCGAAATATAAAAATCACTCCGCGGGAAGGTGATGAAATGGAAAGCGCATTGATTGTTTCCGGCGCGGAAAAAAGCTCCGGCCTGTTTGCCGAGCAGCTCCGTGCGGCTTCCATAAATCACATTGCGGCAGTGCCGACCTGCGGCGAAGCGCGGCGGCTGCTTTTGGAGCAGGACTTCGACCTTGTCATTGTGAATACGCCGCTGGGGGACGAATCCGGGGAGGAATTTTCCCGCTATACGGCTTCAAAGGGCATATCCCAAGTAATCCTTGTGGTTAAAAGCGAAATTTTTGACGCAGTATCGGCATCTGTTGAAGGCGACGGCGTGCTGACCATCTCAAAGCCAATGAACAAAACAATATTCTGGTCCGCGCTGACGCTTGCAAAATCCGCGTGGAGGAGCGTGCGGCGCGTACAGGACGAAAACGCCAAGCTCAAGCAGAAAATCGAGGATATACGCATTATTGACCGCGCAAAATGCATCCTTATTTCCTACATGAACATGAGCGAGCAGGAAGCGCACAGGTATATCGAAAAACAGGCGATGGACCTGCGCTCCACCAGAAGAATCGTCGCGGAAGGGGTCCTGAAAACATATGAAAGCTAGTACAGTAAAAATAATCGACTACAAGGCGGGCAATGCCCCAAGCGTACTGCACGCCGTTAAGCGGCTGGGATACAGCGCCGATTTTGCCCGGTGTGCGCAGGATATTGAGGGTGCGTCGCATATCATCCTGCCCGGGGTTGGCAGCGCGGGGGCGACTATGGATTCCCTGCGGGAAATGGGGCTGATACGGCCGCTTGAGGATGCTGTGCTAAGTAAAAATGTCAGCTTTATGGGTATCTGCGTGGGGATGCAAATACTTTTTGATCACAGCGAGGAAGGCGATGCGCCCTGTCTTGGCTGGCTTGGGGGCCGTGTGATAAAATTCAGCGACGATGATGTCCGTGTCCCGCAAATGGGCTGGAACCGTGTCAGCTTTGTGAAGGACGCATTGCCGGGATACGAAGAAGGCTTCTTTTACTTCGTAAACTCCTATTACGCCAAGCCCGAGGATAAATCCGACATATGGGGCGAGGCGGATTACGGCGGCATATTCACAGCAGCGGTATGCAAAGGCAATATCTACGGCACACAGTTTCACCTGGAAAAAAGCGGCGAAGCGGGGCTGAAACTGCTTGATGCTTTCCTTCGCGCGGGGGTGAAACAATGCTGACAAAACGACTCATCGCCTGTTTTGATATCATTGATGGCAGGGTGACAAAAGCTGTGCAGTTCAAGGACAATATTGACGTTGCTCCCGCTGAAGAGCTTGCGGGCGCAATGTATGGCGCGCAGATCGACGAGCTGATTTTCTACGACATTACGGCAAGCGCACAAAAACGCGCCATTGACATCGAAACCGTAAAAAAGGTGGCGCGGCGGGTTTTCATCCCGTTTACAGTCGGCGGCGGCATTAGGGATGTAGGCGATATGTACAAGGTGCTTGAAGCCGGTGCTGAAAAAATCAGCGTGGATTCCATGGCTGTGCGCAGCCCGCAGATTATCTGCGACGGCGCGAAGGCTTTCGGCTCGCAGTGCGTGGTGCTTTCCACCCAAGTTAAAAAGACAGGCAAAACCCCAAGCGGTTACGAGGTGTTTATAGACGGCGCAAGCTTTGCCACCGGCATGGACGCGATCGAATGGATTAGGCGCGGACAGGAACTGGGCGCGGGGGAAATCTGCCTGAACAGCATTGACAATGACGGGACGCTTGCCGGTTATGATATAGAACTGATGAAGCTGGCAGAAAATGCCGTGCGCGTCCCGCTGATTGCTTCGGGCGGTGCCGGGGAACCGGTGCATTTGCGTACCCTTTTTACCGAAACAGACACACAGGCCGCAATTATCAGCAGTATGCTGTACTCGCCGCGTATGGCGAAAAATTACAGCGTAGGCGAAATCAAAGCCTATCTTATCCGTGAAGGTGTAAATGTGCGCCCGGTTGACTAATAGGCTGTAGTCATGTTACAATTGAAAAAAATAGTTGACAAGTGAATAAGCGTATGCTATAATGTATTGGATAAACAAAGGCGTTTATCAGCGAACAGGCCTCCTTGGCCGATTTGTTGATAAGCGCCTTTGTTTATTTTTTATTAAAAAATAGGGGGAAGCAATATGTCTTACACAGCAAAAGTATTAGAGCGGGCAATAAAAAACAATCCGAACGAGCCGGAGTTTCACCAAGCTGTGACCGAGATCCTGACCACACTTGCGCCTTATGCCGATTCGCGCCCGCAGTACGAAAAAGCGGGGATACTCGAACGGCTGGTTGAGCCCGAACGTGTAATCATGTTTAGGGTGCCTTGGGTGGATGATAACGGCATGACCAGAGTCAACAAAGGCTACCGTGTACAGTTCAGCAGCGTAATCGGCCCGTACAAGGGCGGCTTGCGCTTTCATCCCAGTGTCAGCCTGAGCATAATCAAGTTTTTGGGGTTCGAGCAGATTTTCAAAAATTCATTGACAGGCCAACCCATCGGCGGCGGCAAAGGCGGCTCCGACTTTGACCCAAAGGGAAAATCCGACCGCGAGGTTATGGCGTTCTGCCAAAGCTTTATGACCGAGCTTTGCCGCCATATCGGCGCGGACACTGATGTGCCTGCCGGTGATATCGGCGTAGGCGCGCGGGAAATCGGGTTTTTGTACGGGCAGTACAGGCGGCTGGCAAATACGGTTGGCGGCGTACTGACAGGAAAAGGCTTATCCTACGGCGGTTCCCTTGTTCGGACGGAAGCCACCGGATACGGGCTTGTTTATCTGATGGATGAAATGCTGCGCCGTCACAACAAAACCTTTGAAGGCAAGACTGTAGTAATATCCGGCTCGGGCAACGTGGCAATTTACGCCGCACAGAAAGCCGGTGAGCTTGGCGCGAAGGTAGTGGCATTGTCTGACTCCGGCGGCTATATCTATGACGCGGAAGGCATAGACCTGGACGCGGTAAAGGAAATCAAGGAAGTTAACCGCGCGAGGATCGGCCAGTATACGAATTACCGCCCAAACGCCGTATATACTAAAGGCAGCGGTATCTGGAATATTAAATGCGACATCGCTTTGCCGTGCGCCACACAAAATGAGCTTAGTGAAAGCGATGCGGAGGCTTTGGTTAAAAACGGATGCATCGCCGTAGGCGAAGGGGCAAATATGCCTTCCACCTTAGAAGCCACTGAGGTTTTCCTAAGGAATAAAGTATTGTTCGCGCCGGGCAAAGCGGCAAACGCGGGCGGCGTGGCGACATCCGCGCTGGAGATGAGCCAGAACTCCATGCGTATGGCTTGGCCCTTTGAGGAAGTAGACAGGAAGCTCAAAGAAATCATGGTGAACATTTACAACAATATAGACGAAGCCGCAAAAGAAGCGGGGCAGGAAGACAATTTTGTTGTCGGGGCAAATATTGCCGGCTTCAAAAAAGTCGCCGAGGCGATGCTTGCGCAGGGCGTGGTGTAGGAAATAGGAAATAGCAGAACGGGGGCGTTTAATGTATGAACACATTAAACAATGATTTATGGATGCTGTCGGAACGCGCAAAGGAACTTGAATGCATATACGCGGTGGACGAGGCCCTCCAAAATAGGGATCAAGCCATCCCCGCCTTAATGCGTGAGTTAGTACGGGTCATCCCCGGCGGCTTTGCGTACCCGGAAAACTGCCGCGTAAGCATATGCCTTAACGGTGATATTTATGAGCATGATGATTTCGCCAAAGCTGTTTTGATCAACGAAACGCCGCTTGAAATCGGCAGCGAAGCCATCGGCTGTATCCGGGCGGGGTACATAACGCCCCTTGCGGGGGATGCGCAGTGCGCGGCGCTTGAGCATGAGGAAAAGCTGCTTGCCGCGATTGGCGGGAGGGTGTGCTTTTTGGCGCTGAGCGCACAGCGCGAGCTTTCCGTTTTGTTTGACACGCTCCAAAATATCAACCCGGAAATGCTGCTGCGGATATGTGAAAAGCTCCGAATATTTCTGCCGGGGGTTGAAGATGCCGGAAGGGAAAACATTTCCTACGGGGAAATAAACGCCCCGACGGGGAAGCCCGCCGCCGAGGACCCGGTAGAGCTTATGCGCAGGATGATTTCCGGCGCGGCGGCGTTCCTTCCGGGTGCCAAGGTTTCGGAGCTGATCGCAAAATGGGTCGCGGAGGAACGCGCGTTTTCCCTTGTTGACAGGGTTGATTCGCCCGACGCGGGAATTGGGCAGATACTCGAAGCCGTGCGCCGTTACGCCAATACCGTTATTGGCCGCGCCGCTGACAGCATCACGGAAACCTGGCTGGTTTCGGAGCTGTGCCATAGGTTTTTAACCGGCGGCGAAGAGCTTGTCGATGTGGTTATGGAAAGCTGTAAAATATCAGATTTTGAGTCAATGATAGAGCGGATTATCGGTTCTGAAAAAAGCGGCGGGAATATCGGCGGGAAAGGGAGCGGGATATTCATCGCAAGCAGGATCCTTTCACACATGGCGGAGCATGACCCGCTGCTGGCGGACATAAAGGTGCCTAAAACATGGTACATCGCCGCTGACCAGATTGTGGATTTCCTCAGGTTCAACCATATGGAGGATATGCGGGCGTATAAGTATAACAGCGCGCAGCATCTCCGTATGAGCTATGGCAATGTGGTAAAAAAGATTAAAAACGGCAAGCTCCCGCCGCATATCACAAAGGCCCTGCGGATCCTGCTGGATGATATCGGGGAAGCCCCGATAATTGTTCGCTCGTCCTCACTGCTGGAGGACAGCATGGCTTCGGCGTTTTCGGGTAAGTACAAGAGCCTGTTCCTGGCGAATACCGGCACGAAAGAGCGGCGCCTTGACGGGCTTTGCGACGCTGTGCTGGAGGTGTATTCCTCCATGTATAACCCGGATGCCATTATTTACCGGCGGGAGCGCGGCCTTCTGAATTTCGCCGAGCAGATGGGCATTTTGATCCAGGAGGTCGTCGGGAAGCGTATCGGGCCGTATTTCATGCCTGTTTTCGCGGGGGTGGCGTTTTCGGAAAACCAGCTCCGCTGGACCGGCAGGATCTCACGCTCCGACGGCCTTGCGCGGATTGTCGCCGGGCTGGGTACACGCGCAGTTGACAGGGTAAGCGACGATTACCCCACGCTGTTCGCGCCTGCAAAGCCGGGCCTGCGCATAAACCAACAGCCTGATGAGGCGATATACTATTCGCAAAAGCATATCGACCTTATCAACACAGAAAAAGGGTGCTTTGAAACCTTGCCGCTGTACGGTTTCCTGCGCGAATACGGGCATCTGGTCCCGGGCATAGAAAAGCTTGTAAGCGTACACAGCGAGGGTATGCTGATGCGAAAAAACGCCTTTAACCTAAACACAAAAAAAGACAGCACGGTCCTGACCTTTGACGGTATCCTGAGCGATACGCAAATACCGGCGACGCTGATGCGTATGCTTACTGTTTTGTCCGAGAAGATGAAGGTCCCAATAGATATGGAGTTTGCCTATGACGGCGAGCATATTTATCTATTGCAATGCCGCGCGCAAGGCCTTGGGCGGCTGACAAACCTGCCCGCCCCGATCCCTCAGCAGCTGCCGGCGCAGGATATCCTTTTTACCGCCAACCGATATATAACAAATGGGCTGCTCGATGAGATTACACATATCGTTTATGTAGACGCGGACGGCTACAACAACCTTTCTACTTTGGATGAGCTGTATGATATCGGCAAGGCGGTCGGGGCGCTCGGGGCGCTTCTGCCGCGCAGAAAATATATCCTTATCGGCCCGGGGAGATGGGGCAGCCGCGGCGATATTAAATTAGGCGTTCGTGTAACATATTCCGATATCTGCAATGCGGCGGCGTTAGTAGAGGTAGCAAAGGAAAAATACGGATATGTCCCCGAACTCAGCTTCGGCACGCACTTTTTCCAGGACCTGGCGGAATCCGATATCCTGTACATCCCGCTTTATCCCGACAGCCCGGGCGCGGTATTCAAAAGCGGGTTCTTCTTCTCGGCGGAGAATCTTTTGGGGGATATACTGCCGCAGTATTCACAGTACGATGATGTTATAAAAGTAATCGATGTCCCTGCCGCCGCTGCCGGGAAACGATTGTCTGTGCGCATGAACTCCGACCTTGAACAGGCGGCGGCGTTCTTCACTGCCGAGAATACGGGTATACAGCCTTTATCAAACGAAAAAAAAGGGGCGCATACCCCACGGGGGCAAGACGGCTATTCCAGGTGGATGCACTATATGGCACAGCAAATTGCCCGGGAAATGGATATAGACGCGCTGTGCGTCAAAGCGGTTTATCTTACAGGCAGCGTGAATACCGGCACGGCGGGCATAGGCTCCGACATAGACTTGATTGTTCACTTTACAGGGGACGAGGCACAGCGGCAGGCGCTTACAAATTGGCTGGACGGCTGGAGCAAGGCCCTCGCGCAGAGCCATTTCCTGCAAACAGGGTTCAAGGCGCAGGATATCCTGGATGTGCATATTATCACGGATGAAAGTATACGCAAAAAGGATTCTTACGCTGCGAAGATTGACTGTATCACAGATCCGGCGAGCCTCTTGCGCGGGATATAGGGGCTGGGAGGAATTATGCCAATAACAATAGACAACGGCCTAATCTCATATTTAGAGGATTTATCGTACCTGTCACTCACCGATGAAGAAAAACAGCGTCTGGGCGGGGATCTGCGCGCGATTTTGGAGGGCATGGATTGCCTTGGGAAACTTGATACAGAAAACGTGCCGGAGCGCAGCCACCCCTTTGATGACGTTAACGCTTTCCGAAGTGATGAGGTTAAAGAATCCTTCGGGCGCGAATTGATACTAAAAAACGCGCCGCACACAAACGCGGAAATGTTCATCGTACCGCAAGCTATCGAAATTGAACAGGAGTAATAATTATGTACAGCAAAATTGTACTTGCGTATTCCGGCGGCCTTGATACAACCGCAATAATCCCGTGGCTTCGGGAAAATTACGCGGGATGCAAGGTAATCGCCTGTTGTGTGGATGTGGGGCAGTGCGGCGATTATGACGGGATTGAGCGGCGCGCGCTTAAAACAGGCGCGGATAAAGCGGTTATTATAAATGCGGTTGACCGGTTCGCGTGCGAATATATCCTGCCGCTGATAAAAGCAAACGCTGTTTACGAGGGTAAGTATCTTCTCGGTACGGCGGCGGCGCGCCCGCTTATAGCAAAAAAGCTTGTGGATACCGCACTGGCGGAAGGCGCGGACGCAATCTGCCATGGGGCTACAGGCAAGGGCAACGACCAGATCCGCTTTGAGCTTGCAATCAAAGCGTTCGCGCCGCAGCTTAAAATTATAGCGCCTTGGCGGGTCTGGGATATTAAATCCCGCGATGACGCGGTCAAGTACCTGCTGGAACGCGGCATTGAGCCGCCCGCAAAAAAAGACCAAAGCTACAGCCGCGACGAAAACCTGTGGCACTTGAGCCATGAGGGGCTGGAACTCGAAGACCCCTGTGTTGAGCCGGATTACAGGCATATCTTAAGCCGGTCGGTCAGCCCGGAGGATGCGCCGGACAAACCCGAATATGTGGAAATTTTCTTTGAAAACGGCGTCCCCGTAAAGCTGAACGATAAAGCAGCTTCACTCACAGGGCTTATCGGCGCGCTCAATGAAATCGGCGGCAGGAACGGCATCGGCATAGAGGATATGGTTGAAAACCGTGTAGTGGGGATGAAATCGCGCGGCATTTATGAAACCCCGGGCGGGACAATCATCTTCACGGCACATAAAGAGCTTGAGCGCCTATGCCTTGACCGCCAAACTACGGCGTTTAAGGAAATCGTTGCGGGGCGGCTGGCGGAGCTGGTGTACATGGGTGAGTGGTTCACGCCTTTGAGGGAAGCGCTGTCGGTATTCATAGACAAAACACAGGAAAATGTAACAGGCACGGTAAAGCTGAAGCTTTACAAGGGCAACATTATCCCGGCGGGGGCACATTCGCCGTACTCACTTTACAGTGAAGATCTAGCAAGCTTTACCACCGGTGAATTGTATAACCATAAAGACGCGGAAGGCTTCATAAACCTTACGGCACTGCCCGTAACCGTGCGGGCGCTGATGAGCCGACATAAAAGAGAGCAGGGGCTGCCATGAAATTATGGGGCGGAAGGTTTTCGGGGAAACCGGATGAATTTGCAAGCGGGTTCCATTCATCCATACCGTTTGACAAAAGGCTGTACAGGCAGGATATAATCGGCAGTATCGCGCACGCTAAAATGCTGGGGCGGCAGGGTATCATATCTTGCGGGGACGCGGAAAAAATCATCGGGGGGCTTTCGGGGATCCTCGCTGATATCGAAAGCGGCTCTTTGATAATTGACTCTGCCGCCGAGGATATCCACTCCTTTGTTGAAGCGGAGCTAACCCGGCGAATCGGCGAAGCCGGAAAGCGCCTGCACACCGGCAGAAGCAGGAACGACCAAGTCGCCTTAGATATGCGGATGTATGTTAAAAGTGAAATCGATGAGGTGGCATCGCTTCTTACCCCGCTGGCAGAAATCCTGCTCACGCTTGCGAAAAAGCATATATGCACTGTTATGCCCGGGTTTACGCATATGCAAAAGGCACAGCCGATAACGCTGGCGCATCATTTTATGGCGTACTTCCATATGTTCGCGCGTGATTTGGAAAGGCTTGATGATTGCCGCAAAAGGACAGATTATATGCCGTTAGG
>WRLS01000060.1 GCA_009776345.1 Oscillospiraceae bacterium
TGCTCGCTTACCGGCGCGAGCTGGTTAAAATGTTCCTGATCTGCGCCGCGGCTGTTCTTTCGGTTACATCGGTTTTCATATATATTATAACGATTAGGATCGTCGGGCCGCTGCGTTCAATGCTGGATGCCACACACAGCTTTTCACGGGGGGATTTTTCCGGGCGTGTGCGCGTGTCCGGCTTTGATGAGGTCGGTCAGCTCTCTATGGCATTCAACAATATGGCGTCCACGCTGGCGGCCACGGAAAGCACACGCCGCCAGTTTATCGCGAATGTTTCCCACGAGCTTAAAACGCCGATCACCACCGTTTCCGGCTTTGTTGACGGTATGCTGGACGGTACGATACCCGCAGAAAAAAGCGGGCATTACCTTGGGATTGTATCCGGCGAGTGCAAACGCCTTGCGCGCCTTGTACACTCCATGCTGGACACCGCCCGCCTTGAAACGGGCGAGCTGCAGCTGCACCCTACAGCCTTTGACATAAGCGAGGTCGTGCGCCAAGCCGTGTTCGCTTTTGAAAAGTCGATTATAGAAAAAGGGCTGGAGCTGAAGGGGCTGGATCATGACCGCGTAATGGTATTTGCGGACCGCGACCTTTTGCACCAGGTCGTGTACAACCTAACGGACAACGCCGTAAAATTCGCAAACCAAGGCGGTTACCTTGAGTTTTTGTACCGCGCGGAAAAGGATAAAGTTACGGTAACGGTGCGCAACAGCGGGGAAGGCATAGATAAAGACGAGCTGCCGTGGCTCTTTGAGCGTTTTTACAAAACCGACCGGTCCCGCAGCAGGGATGTCAGCGGCGTTGGCTTGGGGCTGCATATCGTAAAATCAATTCTGCGTTATCACAACGGCGAAATATCCGTAGAAAGCATACCCGGCAGCCGCACGGATTTTATATTCAGCATACCTGTTATAGCGGGTTAAATTAAAAAAACTATTGTAGAATTATCTGTTATATGACATAATATATGAACACGGCTTTTAATAGTCCGGTTTCGGGTTCTGAGGAGGGCGCGGCAGTATGAACAGCAATAACAGCGAAAACAACAACCGCAAAGCCGACGGGGGATATAGATACGACCCTGTTTTCGGCTGGCAGAAGGGCGCGCGGCAAGATTCCGGGGCAAACCGTACTGACGGGTACAGGTGGGACTTCAATGAATATGACGCGGCAGGCAGGGGCAGGCAAAGGCGCGGCAGGGGGATAGTAGTATTCTTAGCCGGGCTGTTTGGCGTGGTTATCATCGGGATGTTTGCAATCACGGGCTATTCAATCCTACTGGAGCTTAACGGCTCTCCGTTAACTCTCGGGGAGGGGCAGGCTTCCGCTGCCGCAAGCGTACCGGAACCTGACGCGCCTTCCGGCGAGGCCCCGACGCTGGAGCTTACCTCAAGGCCGGGTACGCAGGAGTTGAACCCCGGGGGCGGGCGGCTTACAATCCCGGAAATCGCGCGGAAAATTTCCCCGGCAGTCGTAGGGGTTTCTGCTTTTGACGAAGGCAGCCGTTTTTATGAGCCTGTATCAGTTGGCTCCGGCATCGTCATGACCGAAGACGGCTATGTCATAACAAATGCCCATGTCGTCGCACCCGGCACCAGCTTCAAGATACAGCTCCACGACGCGACGCCATACGACGCACAGCTCATCGGTCTGGACACCACCACGGACCTTGCCGTACTGAAGGTCGATGTCGCCGGGCTGGTCCCTGCTGTGTTCGGGGATTCCGATGAGATTGAGGTTGGCGAAACCGTCGTCGCAATCGGCAACCCGTCCGGCATTGAGCTTGCGGGAAGCGTAACACGCGGGATTGTTTCCGCGGTAAACCGCATGGTGACAACAGAAAACTACCAGTTTATATATTTACAGACCGATGCCGCCATAAACCCGGGTAACTCCGGCGGCGCGCTGGTGAACGAGTTTGGGCAGGTAATCGGCATCAACTCCTCAAAAATCGTGGCACAGGGTTACGAGGGCATCGGCTTTGCGATACCCATCACCAACGCAAAGCCGATTTTAGACGATATAATCAAAAACGGCAGGGTGACAGGCAGGGTCATGCTGGGCATAAGCTGCAAGCCCGTCACCGAAGTTGACGCGCTGAGATACGACATCCCAATGGGGCTTGAAATCCACGAGATATACGAAGGCTCCGACCTTATCGGCAAGGATGTGCAAAGGGGCGATATCCTCATTGAAATAGACAGCATACGGGTGAGGACGCTCCCCGATGTGCAGGCAATACTAAGCGAACGAAAAGTCGGAGATGAGGTCACGCTGAAATTCTACCGCCGCCTGTCCGCCGTACAGAGCGTGGAGTTTGATGTGACAATCGTGCTTGTTGAGAACTGAGGGAAAATACTGTCATGGTAGTTTTAATGCTTGGGGATGTGGTCGGCGATGCGGGCTGTGCCCGTGTGCGCAAAGGGCTTCCCGCACTAAGGGAGAAATACGGCGCGGACGCTGTTATCGCGAACGGTGAAAACTCCGCGCAGGGCAACGGCATACTGCCTTCTTCCGCAAAATATTTATTCGACAGCGGCGTGGACGTAATAACCACCGGGAACCACTGCCTGCGCCGTAAAGAAATAAACGAAACCCTAAACCGGCAAAACGGCGTCCTCCGCCCCGCGAATTATCATCAAAGCGCCCCCGGCTCCGGGGTTTTTACACTTGACCATCCGAGGTTTCAACTCTGTGTAATCAATTTGCAGGGCGTTGTTTTTATGCAACAGGGGAAAAGCCCGTTTGACTGCATAGACGCATTGCTGGATGGGGCAGGCACAAAAAATATAGTCGTGGACTTCCACGCGGAGGCAACGTCCGAAAAGCTCTGCATGGGGCATTATCTGGACGGGCGCGTGTCGGCTGTACTGGGTACGCACACGCATATCCCCACGGCGGACGCGCGGATTCTCCCGGGCGGCACGGGTTATCAGACAGATATCGGGATGTGCGGCGGGTTTGATTCCGTGCTGGGCATAAAAAAAGCACAGGCGCTGTATAAAATGCGCACGAACCTCCCCACGCGGTTTGACAACGACCCCGAGGATATCCGCCTTTCCGGCGCGGTTTTGGAAATAGACACGCAGACCGGGAAATGCCTTAACATAGAAAGCTTCTGTTTTATCTGAAAGGTGTGTGTTGATATGCAAAGGGCAGCCACAAAAAAACTTGCGTCGCTTGCCATGCTCAGTGCGCTTGCGTATATATTGATGGTCGCCGGGCGCGTCCCCGTCGTGCTTTTTTTAAGCTATGACCCCAAGGATGTCGTCATAACAATCGGCGGGTTTTTGTTCGGTCCGATGGCGGCGTTTGCGGTGACTGCAGTGGTCGCGGCGGCGGAAATGTTCACCGTGAGCCAGACAGGGCCAATAGGCCTGCTGATGAACATAGTCGCCGGTTGCTCCTTCGCCTGTACGGCGTCTTTTGTTTACAAGTATAAACGGAGCCTTAAAGGCGCTGTCATAGGGCTTGTTGCGGCGTGGCTCCTGACAACTGCGGTGATGATACTCTGGAATTATCTGATCACCCCGCTTTATATGAATGTGCCGCGCGCACAGGTCGCACAGCTTCTAATCCCCGCGTTCCTGCCGTTCAACCTGCTGAAGGGCGGGCTTAACGCGGCGTTTACGCTGCTGCTGTATAAGCCTGTAAAGAAAGCGCTGCAGGCCTCGGGCATGATGCCGCCGCCGGATCAGCCAATCCCGGGGAAGGTAAATATTGGCGTTTTGGCGGCGTCGCTGTTTGTAATTTTAACCTGCGTGCTTTGGGTTTTGGTGCTTAGGGGGATATTATAGCGGATGAATAACACATTCCTGCCGATGCTTTTCCGTATGCGGCATATAAACCGCTGGGCGCTGATGTTCAGCACACAGCCGGAGAGCCTTTCACAGCATTCGTTGGAGTGCGCGATGCTGGTACATATGCTTGCCTTGATCGGCAATCTGGAATTCGGCAAGCAGTACAGCGCCGAAAGGCTCTGTACATATGCGCTTTACCACGACGCGACTGAAATCTTAACAGGGGACTTGCCCACGCCGGTAAAATACCACAGCCCGGAAATGCGGGAAACCTACCGTACACTTGAAGCCGCCGCCGCGCAAAAACTAGCGGGGCATCTTCCCGAACGCCTTAGGGCGGCGTATTTGCCGTATTTGACATCGGAGGGCTTAACCCCCGATGAAACCGCGCTGATTAAATCTGCGGACAAACTTTGCGCTTACATTAAATGTATCACAGAAAAAAACGCGGGGAACGGCGAGTTTTCCGGCGCTTACACAGCAATCGCAAAAGAAATCGGGAAAAACCCGCTCCCGGAGGTCAAGTATTTTATGGAGCATTGCATAGAAGCTTTTTCACTTTCGCTGGACGGGCTTGGAGGGGCTTTATAAATGGAAAAATACGATGTGATAGTAGCCGGCGGGGGACCGGGCGGCGCCATTGCCGCCGTTGCCGCCGCAAGGAACGGCGCAAAAACACTGCTCATCGAGCAAAACGCGTATCTCGGCGGCGCGCTGACAGGCGCGGGGACAGGGCCGCAGATGACCTACCACGCCGGGGAAACGCAGGTTATCCGCGGTATCCCCGGCGAATTTGCCGATCGCATGAAAACCGAGGGCTTTTCCCCCGGGCATATGGAGGATTTTGTCGGCTATGCAAGCTCAGTGACTCCATTCGATGCGGAGGGCATGAAGCTCGTCCTGGAAAATATGGTTATGGAAGCGGGCGCGGAGCTTCTGTATCACACCGTTTACACCGGCTGCGATATGGAAAGCGGGCAGGTCGGTAATTTACGCCTTTTTTCCAAAGGCGGCTTTTTTAATGTGCGGGCAAGCGTATACATCGACGCAACCGCTGACGCCGATTTAGCCGCCCATGCGGGGGTACCTACACATTACGGACGCGAAAGCGACGGCCTTGCCCAGCCGATGACGATGAACATGAAGGTCTACGGGGTGGACAGGGGGCGGCTTATGGATTTTGTCGCGGCGCAGCGTGATGATATGCCGCATGACATCCCGTTTGATAAACTGCGCGTGATACCGCGCAGCGGGATAAGGGGCGCGTTTTCGCGCGTGTGCGCCGCAAAAGAAGCGGGAGAGCTGACTTTTGACCGCGACGTTGTCCTCTGCTTTGAAACAAACAACCCGGGCGAGTATATCGTAAATATGACGCGCGTGCATAACCGAAGCGCGGTTGACCCGCGCGGGCTGACCGCCGCGGAGATCGAGGGCCGCCGCCAATGCAAGGAGCTTCTCGCGTTTTTGCGCAAATACATTCCCGGCTTTGAAAACTGCGTGCTTGCGTACACCGGCCCGAATATCGGCATCCGCGAAAGCCGACGGATCCGTGGGGCATATACCGTCACCGCAGATGACCTCACCGAAAACCGTATGTTTGACGATGCCGTCGCGATGGGCGGTTATCCCATCGACATACACAGCCCGGACGGGGATAATACAAGCCATGTGTTTTTAAAGCCCGGTAGCTGGTATTCTGTACCATATCGGTGCCTTATCCCCGCGCAGGTCAGCAATATAATCGTCTGCGGAAGATGTATCAGCGCGTCGCATGAGGCGTTGGCGGCGCTTCGCACCACGCCCACTGTCATGGCGATCGGCCAGGCGGCGGGGACAGCGGCGGCAATGACGGCAAAAACAGGCTGCCCCGTGCAGGGGATAGACACGGGTGATTTGCGCGCGGCGCTTATAAAGGACGGCGCATTTTTAAAACCGTATTTTAACCCGGCTCTTAGCCCTAAAAAAAATATTGCAATATCTAAAGAACCGTGATATAATTTTAACGCTGATCCCATAAAAACCTAACATGGGACCCGCGCACTAGTAATAAAAGGGGATGCGGTGTAATGGATATCGTCACAACAAAAGACGAAAACACGACTACATTTGCGCTTACCGGCAAGCTGGACGCAAGCTCTTCTCCCGGGCTACAGGAGCTGTTGCTTGCTGAGCTGGAGGAAGGCAAAAGCGCGCTGATTGATTTTAGCGGAATTACATATATTTCTTCCGCGGGCCTGCGCGTACTGCTCCTGGGGGAAAGGACCGCCAAGAAAAAGGGCCTGCGCCAGACACTGGTAAATGTTACCGAGGGCATCATGGATGTCTTTGAGATGACAGGCTTTACCGCGCTTCTGAATATCCGATGATTAGGGTCAATTTTTCACAATGACCCCGGTAAAAATTTCCATGGATACTTATTGCACCGCTGCGTATAAATATATGTCACCGCTTTCACTGACAACAGGAAGCCGACCGCTGTATACACGGTTTTTCTCGCTTGCGCGATAAACAATACATAATACAGGAGGAATACCCAATGCTTAACTTCTTGCTCACTACCACGCCCACCACCGGTACAAACCCCTTCTCCAACATCGTCAGGCCGATTGTTAACCTGCTTAACATGGTCGTCGGGCCCGCAATGCTGATTGTCGGCGCGCTTGGCTCGATCTACTGCATTGTACTGGGCGTAAAATTCGCCAAGGCAGAGGAGCAGCAGGACAGGGACAAGGCCAAAAAATCACTGCAAAACGCGCTTATCGGCTTTATCTCCATCTTCGTGCTTATCGCGATCCTCAGGCTGGGCATCCCCGCCATGGAAGCGTGGCTGCTTGCGAACGCCCCTGCACTGACAGCGTCGTAAGGATAAACCGGACTTTAGGCTCAACTCTCTAAACTGACCCCAGAAGGCGGGAAAACATTGAAGGATTTTGAAAGCCTGTACGGCGAGTATTTCCCCAAGGTCTACAACTACATCTTCTACAGGCTTCTTGACCGCGACCGGGCGGACGATCTGGTAAGCGAAGTTTTCACGCGTGTTTTTGAAAAGCTTGATACCTACGATGAGGGCAAGGCAAAGTTTTCGACCTGGGTTTTCAGCATCGCGCGCAACGCGCTCATTGACGAGCTGAGGCGCAAAAAAGATGTTATCTCCTTGGACGAAGACGACAGGCCGGATATACCGTCGGGCTTTGACCTGCAGCTGCAGTACATCCAAAGCGAGGAGCGCAGGGCGCTGTACGCGCTCCTTGCCCGGATAAACGCCAGGGACCGCGACATTATCGCGATGAAGTATTTCGCGGGCATGACAAACAGAAGCATAGCCGCAGAGCTTGGCATGAACGAATCCACCGTGTCGTCCGTATTGTTTAACACAATCGGTAAACTGCGCGAGGGCATGAAAGGGTTTCGGGTGAGGTGAAATGGCCGATATGAATGAGATGGCGCTTGATTTAAGCGACAGCAGGTTTGACTTTTCGGCCGACTCGCTTGTAAAGGAAACGCTTTTGGGCGGCATTATGTCACGGCGGCCGGATTCAAAAAACTCCAGAATCCCGGTAAGCCTGGATGAGCTTGCGGACAGCGGCAGGGGGGCATCAGCCGCGAAGCAAAATTTGCAGCGCGGCCGCAGCGACCCCGGCAAGGGGCGCGGCATATGAAACGCGAAAAACTGCAGGACGCGGGCCTTGCCGCCCTAAAGCTCCTTGCCCTTCTCGTGGGATATTTTATTGTATTGATAATAATATCCCTGGTTTGGGTGGTGTTTGCGGGGCTTGAAAACTATCCCGAGTCGCTGAATGCCGGGATGGGGACACTGCAGGTTATCGGCGGCGGGATATTTATGCTGTGCCTTATCCGGTATTACCGGAAAAAAGGGTTTTCCTTCCGCAAATCGGCAGGGCTTGTAAAGCCCGGGCTTACCGTGCCCCAATATGCTATGTTTGCGGCATTGGGCGCGTTGCTTAACCTGTTTTGCGTGATTGTCATCAATATGCTTCCATCGCAGGTTACCGCAAGCTACGGGGTTTCGGTTTCGCAGGTCCTTTCCGTGGGCGGCCTTCTGCTCAACTGCTTGGCAATCCTGGTGTACGCCCCGCTTATGGAGGAGATTATTTTCCGAGGGCTGTGCCTGACATACTTGCGTGACTGCATGAAACCCTATGCCGCGGCGGCTGTGCTTTCTGTAGTGTTCGGGCTTTCACACGCACAGCCGCTATGGGCAGCGTATACAATGATTATGGGAATGGTGTTCTCCGCCGCCGCTATAAGGACGCGGAGTATCATCCCGTCTATAGCGGCACATTTTTCCTTCAATTTGGTTTCATTTATTTTGTATTTTACAGCTATGGCGCATGGGCTGGACTGGCCGTTCGGCTTGCCGGGATACGCGGTGTGGCTGGTGCTTGCGGCCGTATGCGTTTCAGCGGCAATGCTTTCAATAAAACTTTACAATCTTACCGGGAGGTGCAGTGAAGATGGCGCAAGTAGCGCGTAAAATTGCTGTTTGGGGGCTTTTGGCTGTTATAGCGGCAACGGCCCTGGGTTATGGCATCCAGGTTATTTTTGTCACGAACCGTATTGTAGATGTCATAAGCGGTGACGGCGCTAATTTCTGGAACCCTTCTATATTGATGAATGTAGACACTTATCTTTACGGGGGGATAGGGCTGCTGCTGGGCGCGTTTTTGTATCTTATTTTCGCGAAGCCCAATGTAAACTCCAAAAAGATCATGAAGGGGAAGGCGAAGGCCTTCGAGAGCAACCTGGAAAACTCCCGGTTTATGGAGCCTAAGGAGCGGGACGGGATTTTCTCCCCCGCCAAATTCACGGTTATAAACAATTTGAAAAAAGACGGCGTGCCGATCCGCGCGGAGCTTACAAAAAACAAGGGCGAGCTTAACGTAAACCTTGCCACGCCGATGCATGGGCTGATCATCGGCTCCACCGGCAGCGGCAAGACGACATCGTTTATAAACCCGATGGTCCAGATATTGGCGGCTACGAGCGCGGGTTCATCCATGATACTGACAGACCCAAAGGGCGAGCTTTTCCAGCTCCACTCCGGGCTTTTACAGCAGCGCGGGTACGATGTTATGGTCCTTGACCTGCGCGACCCGTATTCATCCTTCAGATGGAACCCGCTCAGCGATATCTACGACAGGTATCAGCTTTATATATCCAAGGGCGAAGGCATTTTCCGGCGCAACGGCCCCCCGGACGAAACGGGATTGCAGCTGACCGCGCCGATAGAAGCATACGAAGAAACTTGGTATGAATATGAAGGCGAGGCCTACCCAACAAGGCGGCTGCTTCTCGAAGCCGTAAAGATGGCGCGCCAGCAGATATACGACGAAATCTACGAAGACCTAAACGACCTTGTCGGCGTGCTTTGCCCGATAGAATCCCCCGACGACCCTGTTTGGGAAAAAGGCGCGCGGAGCATTGTGCTGGCAACACTGCTGGCAATGCTTGAGGATTCGGAAAACCCCGAGCTTGAGATGACAAAAGAAAAATACAACTTCTTTAACCTCAACAAGGCGCTCACAAACTCAGACAACAATTACGAGGCCCTCAAAAACTATTTCAGGGGCAGGGCGCGCACATCACAGGCTGTCACGCTTAGCAGGCAGGTACTGGCGGCGGCGGAAAACACGCTGTCCAGCTATATGTCAATCACCTTCGACAAGCTTACGATGTTCAACGACCAGGGGCTTTGCGGGCTTACATCGGCTACAGACATTGACCCCAATGTATTCGCCGACAAAAAAACCGCGCTGTTCATGAAGATACCGGACGAAAAAGACACGCGCCACGCGCTTGCTTCCATATTTGTGCTTTGTATATATAAGGCGCTTATCAAAAAAGCTTCCTCCCGCGAGGACTTGTCCCTTCCCCGCAACGTCTATTTTATACTCGATGAGTTCGGAAATATGCCGAAAATTGACAAGTTCGATAAAATGATTACCGTCGGCAGAAGCCGCAAGGTCTGGTTCCATATGGTGGTGCAGTCCTACGCCCAGCTCGGCAACGTGTACGGCGACACCGTGGCGGATATCATCAAAAGCAACTGCGGCATGAAAATGTTCATAGGCTCCAACGATATAGATACCTGCAAGGAATTTTCGGAGCTTTGCGGAAATATGTCGGTTTCAACCTCAAGCGTTTCGCGCTCGACCGATAAATCGGGTGAAGCCAATGTTTCCACCTCACTGCAGACAAGGCCGCTTATCTACCCGTCCGAGCTGCAAAAGCTCAACAACCAGCAGAACACCGGCAACGCGATTGTCGTAACATTCGGCAACTACCCAATCAGGACAAAATTTACGCCGAGCTACCTGTGCCCGCTGTATAAATTCGGCACGATGGATTTAAGCGAGGTACGCAAGAATTCGTTCTTCGGCGATGAAGTGTACTACGACCTTGAGGCGCGCAACGACATGATTTTAGAAAGCGCCGAACCCGCACCCGCAACTGCACCCGCCCAGGCGATGTAGCCATAACCCAAATTTATATTTTGGGTTATGGGGTTTTAGGATACAGGAAATAAGGTACAGGATTCCGGGTTAAAATGGAGAGGAACCTAAATGAAAAGCATACTCAAAACAACCGCGTTAGCCCTTATAGTGTTACTGTGCGTACAGCCGATTGCCGTGTTTGCCACTTTCGGCAACGCGTTCGGTACGCCGGAACAGACGCATACGCCGCAAAATGTGTTCCCGGATATTGAAATCCCGGAGATACCTTCCGTGATTGTGCCTTTTGGCATACCGGGCTTTTCTCCGGATATCCTGAACCCGCCACAGATAAGCATACCGCAGATAACCACACCGCAGATAACCACGCCACAGACTTCCCCGAACCTGCCTGTACAAGGTCCCGGGGTATCCAATACAAATATAAACCGCCCGGTTTACGGCGCCGGTACGGGAGGCACAAAGCTTTCTGTATCCGCGCTCGGCTTAGGCGTGCTTCCGCTGCTGTCCATAACGCCGATGTCCTTGACGCTGGACAGGGACGACCCGCGCGACGCGTCAAACTCACCTGCGTCGCCGGGTGCGGAAGATCCCGCTAACCCCGAAAACCCTGCTACACCGATATCACCGGCTGTACCCACGATACCGGGGACCGCGGATGGTGACACCAGGGTAGTC
>WRLS01000061.1 GCA_009776345.1 Oscillospiraceae bacterium
AGGGCGGGGGCTTGCCCCCGCCGTGAAATCGGGCGGCACATCGGCGGGGGCAAGCCCCCGCCCTACCCTATTTTCTAATCTATTTTCTATCTGCTCTTGAAATGTATGGTTAAATATGGCATAATGGTTTAAGCGGCGGTGGCAAACATTGCCGTGCCTAAAGAGCGCGGCCGCCTGACCGATATTATAATCGTGCGGATACCGCGGTATGCAATAGAATTTTATTTTATATAACTAATGCTTTTTTAAGGGGCGTTGATACATATGAGTTTAGGGACTCCCGTAGGGCTGGTTTTGGCTTTTGGCGTTATTGTAGCCGGCATATTGTTTTTGGGCGGTGATATCGGCGACTTCCTTGATGCGCCCAGCCTTTTGATTGTTGTTATCCCTACTTTCTGCGCGCTGGCGATGGCATACCCCATAAAAGAGCTGCTGGCAATCGGCAAGCATATGAAAATAGCGATAAAGCCTCCGGATTACAACCCGCTGCAATACGTGAATATTATGACGGAGATGGCCCAAAAGGCCCGCGCCCAAGGGCTGCTGGCTTTGGAGGCCGAGGTTGAGAACATGGACGACCAGTTCGTCAAAAGCGCGGTTATGATGGTCGCGGACGCAACCGACCCCGAGATTGTGGAAAGCCGCCTTTTCGGCGTGGTAGAAGCGCTGGGCGAGCGGCACGGCAAGGTCTGGTCGCTGTACGACAAGGGCGCGGCATTCGGACCGGCGTTCGGCATGGTGGGTACGCTGGTCGGGCTTGTAATCATGCTTATGAATATCGACTTCGCGGATGCCGGCGGCGTTGCGAAGCTGGGGATGAGTATGTCCGCCGCGCTTATTACAACGCTGTACGGCTCCATGCTGGCGAACCTGTTTTTCGCGCCGATTGGGGCAAAGCTGCGCTCCCTGCACGCTACAGAGGTAAACTGCAAGGAAATTGTAATCGAAGGCGTGCTGGCAATACAGCGGGGCATCAACCCCAGGGTCGTGAAGGAAATGCTGTTAGAGCGCCTTGCCCCCGCGATCGCCGCCGCCGAACCCGTGGAATAGCGCATACCATATGATGATCCGGAGGCATATATGGCTAAGAGAAAGCCCAAGCAGGTGGAGGAGGCGTCGGACGGCTCCGGTGCCTGGCTAAACACATACGCGGATATGGTCACGCTGCTGTTTGCGTTTTTTGTGCTACTGTTCGCCATTTCGCAGGTGGACGTGCAGAAATTCAACCTGCTGGCGGCGGCGCTGTCCAATAGGGGCGCAAGCCCGGATTTGATTATGGAGATCGCCGAGCAGTCCACCGTGAAAAATGTTGACGAAGTTGATGTAGAGGACCCCTTTGCCCCGGTCGAGGAAGGCGAGGACACCGAACCCACCTTGGCGGATATATATGAGATGATCCAGAGCCAGATAGAACGCGCCGGGCTAAACGACACGATTTTTGCGTACCTGGGAGATGACTATATCTTTATCCGGTTCATAGACGATATGCTGTTCGGCCCGAACAGCGCCCGCATACGCCAGCAGGACTACGAGATACTGCGGTTTATCGGCAGGAGCCTGCGCGTTGTACAGGGCAGTGTGGGCATGATACGCATTGACGGGCATACCGCGTCTGTGCCGAATTCCGCTGTATCCGACCGCGACCTTTCCAGTGAGCGCGCAAACGCCGTCCTGAAATACTTCGAGGATGTCGTGGGGATAGACGGCGAGAAGCTGACCGCCCTTGCGTTCGGGCGTTTCCGCCCCATTGCGGAAAACGAAACCGAAGAGGGCCGCCGCCAAAACCGCCGCATAGAAATTGTCGTGACCGAATCTAACGAGGTTATCGCACAGCTTGACAATATCTACGAAAAGATTGTGGGTTAAAAAAGTGCCGAGTGAAAAACCCCCGGGCGGGCAGGGGTACCGGCGCGAGCTGGTGCGCGCGATGTCGCTTATAAGCCAGATCGGCGTAACTGTGGCGGCGTGCCTTGCGATAGGCGTGTTTACCGGCCGCTGGCTGGATGGGCTTTTGGGGACGTCGCCGTGGCTGCTGATTGTATTCTCGCTGTTTGGTGTGGGCGCCGCGTTTAAGTCGCTGATAGATATCGTAAATAAAGTCTACAAGGAATAATCGTATGGGGCTTTCAAACACAGCGAAGCGGATGATACTGCTGATCGGCGCGGTAAGCGCGGTTTTTGCCGTAGGGGCTGTAATATATTATCGTTCTACGGATGCGCTGCCGTTTGTTATAGGGCTTGTGATGCTGGCGGCGGTGAATGTGCTGAAGGCGGTTTTGCTGGACAAAAGCGTAAACCGGGTTTCGGGCATGGAGGAAAAGGACGGCCGGAATTTTATGCGCGGGGGCTACCTGCTAAGGCTTGTGATCACGGGCGCGGCGCTGCTGTTTGCGGCTTTGTCGGACGCTGTGAGCATTTGGGGGGCGGTCGCCGGAATTTGTACTTGGCAAATCGCGGCATATATGTTAAAATTATTCATAGACTGATTTTACGGGCGCAAGTTTAGGGTAAGGGGGCAGCTTCGTGGATTTTAACATCAGGAATTTCGGCGTGGTAAATATTGGCGGTATAGAGGTTTGGGTCACCGAAACCCTTGTGAATACATGGATGATCATGGCGGTGCTTGTCGCATTTGCCATTATCGTGCGCGTAAAAATAAAAAAGTGGACAGAAGTGCCGGAGGGCAAATTCCAAAATACGGTAGAGGCAATTGTAGAAACATTCGACAACTTTGTGAAATCCAGCGCCGGGAGCAAGCTTTCCTACCTTGGTCCGTGGTTTTTTACGGTGTTCTGTTTTATCCTGCTCTCCAACATCAGCGGGCTTGTATACGGCACGCGCCCGCCTACAGCGGATTGGGCGTGTACTTTCGCGTTTGCGCTGGCTACGTTTTTCCTCATACAGTACGCGGGGCTTCGCTATCAAGGCACGAAGTATCTGAAAAGCTTTATCGAGCCTGTGGTATTCTTCTTCCCGCTTAATGTAATCGGCGAGCTTGCGCGCCCGATATCCTTAAGCTTCCGTCTTTTCGGCAACCTCCTTGCGGGTATGCTGCTTATGACGATGCTTTATGAGATGACGCCGATTTTCCTCAAGTTCCTCGTCCCCGTGCCGCTCCATATCTATTTTGACCTGGTGGCGGGGATACTTCAGACCTATGTGTTCTGTATCCTCAGTTTGTCATTCATCGGCGCGGTTGCCGAGACCGAATAAATTATCAATTGGAGGAGTTCATAATGTCATTGGATTTAGAAGCAGCAAGACTCATCGCCGCCGCCATCGCCGTACTTGCGGGCCTGATCGTCCCAATAGGGCAGGGCAATGTCGCCGCCAAAGCGATTGAAGCAATCGCCCGCCAGCCCGAGGCAAGGGGGCATATTACAAGCACAATGTTCATCGGCTGTGCGCTGTCCGAAACCTCCGGTATCTACGGGCTGCTTATCTCTATCATCATTTTGTTTGCCATGTAAGGCAGAAGCCGGATTAGGCTGAAGGGACTGAAGCAACCATGAACCCTATGCTATCCATATTGGCGGTCCTGCCCGAGGGGCGAGTGTTCGGCCTTGACGGGCAGACGCTAATCCAGATCGGCGCCATGCTGCTGAACGTGTCGGTACTTGCCTATATACTGTACAGGCTGCTTTACAAGCCCGTTCGCGGTTTTATGGCAAGGCGCGCGGACAGGATCCGCACCGAGCTTTCTGTCATCGAGGACGAAAAGGGCAGGATAAAAGCCCTGGAGCTTCAGTACGACAATATGCTCGGGAAAGTACAGCAGGAGCGGTATGAGATTCTGGAGGCGGCGCGCAAACAGGCCGTCGAAAACAAAAACCAAGTGCTGGCGGAGGCCAAGCGCGAAGCCGACGCGATCCGCAGCCGCGCCCGCACACAGGCGGAAATGGAGATGGAAAGCGCCCGTGACGAGGTGCGCAGCGCCATCATAGAAGCCGCTTCGCTTATGTCGGAGAAGTTCATCACCGCCGCAATGGACAAGGAAACAAGCGACAGGCTCTTTGCGCAGACGATGCAGGAGCTTGGCGAAGCCGTGTTTGTAAGCGCGGGAAGCGCGAAGAAATAAACAACAGCCGCACGGCACGGCAAAAGAAAGGGCGTTAGCATGGCAAGGTTAAGCGCCGTTTACGCGACCGCGCTCTTTGAGCTGGCGATGGAAAGCGGCTCGCCGGAGGAGTACCACCGGCAGGCACTTTCACTGCTGGACGCGCTCGGGGAGCCGGAGTGCAAGGGGATACTTATGCATCCCCAAATTTCCGCCGCGCAAAAGTCGGAGCTTCTCACCGGCGCTTTGTCCGGCAGGATACATGAGGACCTAATCGGCTTTATAAAGTTTGTGATAGACAAAAACCGCGAAGCGTATCTTCTCCCCGCGCTGATCGCCTTCATCGAAAAGCTGAGGGCTGCCGAAGGCCGCGTGACCGCCTATGTGCGCACGGCAAGGCAGTTGGATGAACAGCAGGAGCAGGAGCTGACGGCGCTTTTGTCTGAGAAGCTCGGCAAGACAGTTGAGCTTGAGGTAACGGCAGACCCGTCTGTCATCGGCGGATTTTCTGTCTACGCGGATGGGTTCCTGGTAGACCGCACGGTTAAAAAACAACTTCAAGACCTAAAAACTAGTGTTAAAAGGGGTATGACGCATGACTCTTAGACCGGATGAGATAAGCTCCGTCATCAAACAGCGTATACAGGCGTATTCCTCGAAGCCGGATATTTCCGAGGCCGGTACGGTCATACAGGTCGGCGACGGGATTGCCAGGGTCTACGGGCTTGATAACGTGATGAGCGGCGAGCTTCTGGATTTCAGCAGCGGGGCAAGGGGCATCGCGCTGAATCTCGATGAGGACAGCGTCGGCGTCATACTTATGACCCCGGACACCCTCATAAGGGAAGGCGACCCTGTAACCCGTACAGGTACAGTCGCGGAGGTGCCGGTGGGCGATGCTATGCTCGGGCGCGTTGTGAACGCGCTGGGCGAGCCGATTGACAACAAAGGCCCCGTGACGGCGACGGCAACACGTTTTATCGAGCGCATTGCCCCCGGCGTTTTAAAGCGCAAGGAGGTTAATGTGCCGCTTCAGACCGGCATAAAGGCAATTGACGCCATGGTGCCGATCGGGCGCGGCCAGCGCGAGCTGATAATCGGCGACCGCCAAACAGGCAAAACAGCCATTTGCATAGATACAATCATCAACCAAAAAGGCCAGGGCGTGTACTGCATCTACGTCGCGATCGGGCAGAAGGCGTCTACAGTCGCGAGGATTGCAAGGACCCTTGAGGAAGCGGACGCGATGGAGTTTACGACAATCGTCGCCGCAAACGCCAGCGACCCCGCGCCGCTCCAGTACATCGCCCCTTACGCCGGCTGCGCCATGGGCGAGGAGTGGATGGAGGAGGGCAAGGATGTACTGATAATCTACGACGACCTTTCCAAGCACGCTGTAGCATACCGCGCGCTGTCGCTTCTCCTGCGCCGCCCCCCCGGCCGCGAGGCTTACCCGGGCGACGTGTTCTATCTTCATTCCCGTCTGCTTGAGCGCGCCGCGAGAATGGACGAAAAATACGGCGGCGGCTCGCTTACCGCGCTTCCTGTTATAGAAACACAGGCGGGCGATATATCCGCGTATATCCCGACAAACGTGATTTCTATCACAGACGGTCAGATATATCTGGAGGCGGAGCTTTTCAACAACGGCATAAGGCCGGCGATCAACCCCGGGCTTTCCGTATCCCGTGTCGGCGGTGCGGCGCAGATAAGCGCCATGAAAAAGCTCGCGGGGCCGCTTCGTGTTGAGCTTGCCCAGTACAGGGAGCTTGCCGCCTTCGCACAGCTCGGCTCTGACCTCAACAAAGAAACGCTGGACAGACTGCGCCAGGGTGAGCGCATTGTAGAGATACTAAAACAGCCGCAGTACGCGCCCATGTCCGTGGAGGACCAGGCGCTGGTGCTGTATATGCTCACGCACAAATACTTCACGGAAGTTTATGTTGAGGATACACAGGAGTACGCCGATAAATTTATAAAGTTTATCCACAGCAGCCATATGGACATAATCACAGACCTTCGCAATACGAAAGAACTGGGCGAGGAACTCGAGGAGCGGGTAAAAGCCGCCATAGGGGAGTTTTTGGCGCTCCGGGAAACGGACAGGGGGTAGAGCCATGCCCTCCATGAAAGCGATCAAGCGCAGGAGGATGAGCGTAAGCAGCATCAGCCAGATCATGAAGGCGATGGACCTTGTCGCGGCTTCCAAGCTGCAGAGGGCAAAGGAGCGCCTTGTCAGCGTGCGCCCGCTGGTAGAAAACACCGGGCGCGTGATGGACAGCGTGCGCGCCTCCGACCAAACCACGGACAATATTTTTGTGCGGGAGCGCGAGGTTGTCCGAAGGTCGGCTTTTGTTGTGATCACAGGCGACCGCGGGCTGTGCGGCGGGTACAACACAAATGCCGCCAAAGAGGCTTTGCGGGTCATGAAAGACAAAAACGAGATTATTATAGCCGTGGGCAAAAAGGGCTATGAGTATTTCCGCCGCCAAAGAAAAAACCTTTCCCACCGGCATGACGGCGTGTCGGACGCTTTGACCTACGCCGACGCGCAGAAAATCCGAAAGCTTCTCACGGAGCTGTACACGAGCGCGGACCCGGAAAAGCGCATTGATGAGGCATATATCGTCTACACCGGCTTTGAGGGTATGCTGACGCATATCCCAAAGGCACAGCGCCTTTTGCCGATCGGCTCCGTTTCGGGGGAAGAAGCGGATACAACCGCCGCCGCGCAAATGGAATACGAGCCTGATATAAACACCTTCCTCGAACACGCGATTCCCATGTACCTGGAGGTTTGCATTTACGGCGCGATGCTGGAATCGGCGGTTTGTGAACACGCCGCCCGCATGATGAGCATGGAGGCGGCATCCAAAAACGCGGAGGAGATCATCGAGGACCTCACGCTTTCATACAACCGCGCGCGCCAGGGCGCGATCACGCAGGAGCTTAACGAGATTGTAAGCGGCGCGAATGCGCTGGTGTAAAATGCAGGGAAGGGGCCGGGATGACTCAGCTTGATTTCGATGAAGCGGCAGGGCAGATAATTTCCGTGCTGCAAAAAGAAAAGCACATTGTGCTTGCGACTTCTTCGGGCGGCAAAGTAACCGCAAGGACAATGAGCCATGTAAATCACGGCTTGACCGTTTATTTTCAGACAGGGTCGGCAAGCGAGAAATTCGGGCAGATAAAGAGCAACCCGAATATCGCTTTTGCCGTGAACAATTTGCAAATTGAAGCAGTCGGCGAAATATGCGGCCATCCAAGCAAAACACCTGTTTTTATAGGGCTTTATAAAGAAAAGCATCCAAGCTCTTATGAAAAATACACGGACCTTGAGGATGAAGTGCTTATTAAAGCTTCTATTGTAAAAGCCATATTTTATAAGTATATTGACGGTATGCCTTGCCGCGAAATAGTAGATGTTGCCGGCAAAAAGGCATATAGGGAATGATGTGGTAAGCAGGCTTTATTTGCGTGTGCCGGCTGTGAGGATAAGTATATATGAAAAAACTAAAAATATATTTGGACACAAGTATTATCGGGTATTTGTATCAGGAAACACAACCGGAGAAAATGGCAGAAACGCGGCAATTGTGGGGGCAAATTAAAAGCGGGGCTTACGAAGCAATAATATCTAATCTTCTTTTGGAAGAATTAAGCAATAATCCCAATGAAGAAATAAGAAATATATTGCTGGAATTTCTTGCAGAGATAGATTATGAGATTGTTCCGCTGAGCTCAGAGATAGAAAAGCTTGCCGTCATGATAATTTCACATGGTGTACTGACACAAAAGAGTTATGAAGATTGCCTGCATATAGCAACTGCGCTTGTACATGACTGTAATTTGCTTGTATCTTGGAATTTTAAACATTTGGTAAATATACGAACGATTAACGGTGTTCGTGCAATATCAAATCTGGAGGGATACAAAACCATTGATATTGTAACCCCGACACTGTTAATTCAGGAAGGAGATGACTAAATATGTCTATGCAGGAAATATGGAAAATCAAAGAAAATTTAAGCGAGAAGTTTTGGGGGAAATCGGCAAATGAAATCAATAATATAATTAAGCCTAGTGTCGAGGATATGAAACTGAGGATTGATGAGCTGCGAAAAAGAAAGAGTAAAAACGGTTAGCATAAGCATTATTTGCGTATAAGGGAGGATTATTGAGAGGATGATGAATTAAATGAATGTAAACGGTAGATTATCGGATGAAGAATATGAAAAATTGAGTCTTGAGTATGCGCAAAAACCACCGAGGTTATCCGGCAAATCGGGCTTTTTCACCGCTATGCGCGAAAGGGCGCTTATAGCCGGTCAACTTGAAAACCCTAAAGGGTTTTCAAGACGCGGCGAATGCCGCGCGCCGCTGAAGGCGGCGTTGACCGTGCTGCATAGTCAGTCGCACACCGAAGGTGTGCAAGCGGGCTTTACCCGCTGTTTCAAAACCCCTTAGGGTTTTGAAATTGACTGACTATATAACGGAATTGCTCCCCCCCCGATTATGTCCGTATTATCAATATGAAAGCTGAAATTATGTCGTTGTCCCCATCTGAAGTAATTAAGTATGCAATAAAAGAACAACTCAGTGAAAGCATCAATTAAAAATAAGGAGTGGGTACGCTTGGCTGACAAAAACGCGGGCAAGATCCTGCAAATCATCGGTGCGGTGCTGGACGTCAAATTCGACGGCGAACTCCCCGCGCTGTACAACGCGATAGAAGTGCGCGGAGGTGCTGTACCCGTCACGCTTGAGGTTGCCCAGCACTTGGGCGACAATGTTGTGCGGTGTATTTCCATGGGTTCCACCGACGGCCTTGTCCGCGGGATGGAGGCGATAGACACCGGCGCGCCTATTTCCGTGCCGGTGGGCGAAGCTACCTTGGGGCGTATGCTCAATGTATTGGGAGAGGCGATAGACGAGCAGCCGGAGCCGCAGGCCGAGGTTAAATGGCCGATCCACCGCGCCGCCCCCGGCTTTGCTGACCAGACAGCCGCAACCGAGATGCTGGAAACCGGCATAAAATCTGTTGACCTGCTCTGCCCGTATTCTAAGGGCGGGAAGATCGGGCTTTTCGGCGGCGCGGGCGTCGGCAAGACCGTGCTTATCATGGAGCTTATCCGCAATATCGCCACGGAACACGGCGGCTATTCGGTTTTCGCGGGCGTTGGCGAGCGTACGCGCGAAGGCAACGACCTTTATTATGATATGATAAAATCCGGCGTTATAAACAAAACGTCGCTGGTTTTCGGGCAGATGAACGAACCGCCCGGCGCGCGTATGCGCGTTGCCTTCACGGGGCTTACCATTGCCGAGTATTTCCGTGATGTGTCCCTTCAGGACGTGCTGCTTTTCATCGATAATATCTTCCGCTATGTACAGGCAGGCTCTGAGGTTTCGGCGCTGCTTGGGCGTATGCCCAGCGCCGTTGGCTATCAGCCCACGCTTGCCACCGAAGTGGGAAGCTTGCAGGAGCGCATAACATCAACGAAAACCGGCTCGATTACATCGGTGCAGGCGATCTATGTCCCCGCCGACGACTTCACCGACCCGGCGGCGGCGACTACATTTGCGCACTTGGACGCGACAACCGTCCTCTCCCGCGCGATTGTTGAGCAGGGCATTTACCCGGCGGTTGACCCGCTGGAATCCTCCTCCCGCATTTTAGACAAAGCCGTGCTGGGCGAAGACCACTACAATGTCGCCCGCTCTGTCCAAAGCATCTTGCAGAGATATAAAGATTTGCAGGATATCATTGCGATTTTGGGCATGGATGAGCTTTCTGAAAATGACAAGCTGATCGTAAACCGTGCGCGCAAAGTCCAAAGGTTCCTCTCCCAGCCATTCTTCGTGGCGGAGAAATTCACAACGATACCCGGGCGCTATGTCCCCGTGGCTGAAACAGTGCGCGGCTTCGGCGAGATTATCGAAGGCCTGCACGACGAGATACCGGAGGGGCTTTTCCTCAATGCCGGCACGATCGACGAAGTTACCGAGCGGTTCAAGCTGCTTGAAGCGCAGGGATAGGAGTATATATGGCGGATACAGCGGCAAAAAAACTTACACTTCGGATTATTACGCCGGAGGAGATCAAGGTTGACAAAAGCGCCGATATGATCATCATGCGCTGTACTACCGGCGACCTCGGCGTTTTGCCGGGGCATGAGGCGCGCACCTGCGTGCTTGCTGACGGCGACCGCCTGCGTATTTTTGAAAATGGGGCGGAGCATCAAATGTTCGTGTACGGCGGACTGGTTGAGATCAAGGACGATGTGTTGTCCGTGCTGACCGTCGCCGCCGAAAACCCGGAGGAAATAGACCAAAAGCAGGCAAGGGAAGCCCGGGAACGCGCCGAAAACCGCCTGCGCGACAGCGTTGATACATTAGAGATAAAGAAGATACAGGCACGCATCCGCCGCGAGCAGGTGCGCATTGAAGTGAGCGCGTATTCGGTGATAGGGAAATAGGGATTAGAAAGGGACAAAAGCAATTCATACTGCATAATGCATAATTAAAACCACCCCGTCAGGCTACGCCTGCCACCTCTCCAAGGAGGGGAATAAGCTGCAAAGGCAAGCAGGCACAAACCTAAAACAAGGAACGACACCGGAAGCGCCCGCGCACGTAATTACAGCGGAAAAAGTCTTTGATTTCTTTTATTCCTAATACTTTTTTTCGCGTTCGAGACCTGGAGCTCGGCTCGGCTGAGCGATTGGGCGGATTATAGGACAAAGCATATGACGTGCGCGATGGAAGGCACAAGGCTATGCGGTTTGTCGTATCGGGGGTTCGGGGGTGTCCCCCGGCGCGTTTTGGTTACTTTGCCGCGTTGCAAAGTAACAGCCCCCGCGGCTTGAGCGGGTAAAAATA